>CAZQSR010000141.1:0-5488 GCA_964596145.1 uncultured Ignavibacteriaceae bacterium | reverse complement strand
AACAAAGTAAGATAGGCCACATAATAATGCCGCCCTTTAAAAACATTTCAAATAGGTTCATATTTCCTCAGTTAAATTTTTATTTGTTTTGACTTGCAAAATTCTCTGCGGCCTGCAAAGAAGAAAAGCCCTTTACTTTTACCCTAAACCATATTCCTCGTCCGGGAATTTCAGCGGAAGTAATAAAAGCATCAAATCCTTTTCTTTTTAAACGAGCCACTTCTTCATCTGCTTTGCTTTTTGCTTTCCAAGAAGAAACCTGTACAACATAACCAGTGCCTTCAAGATATATATTGTCTTTTACTTTTGAAACATTCAAAGGTTCCTTAATTACAGTTTTTGTTTCTGGTTTATCAACCGAAGGAGGAGGATTTGTTACATTATCAATTTGCTGAACAGGTTTTTCGGGTTCGTTCTCCTGTTGAATTTCCTTCATTTGATTTTCTATCGGAATTTCTTTTTTGTTATAAGGATAAGTAACAGGTACCTGAAAATCGCGTTCAATAACTTTTGGTGTTACCTGTGTTTTAGTAATTTCATTTTTTTTAGAGGTACTAAACCATTCAGGGAAACTGGTATATTTCCAATAGATAAGTAATGAGATTGATGCAATAATTATTATTGAGAGTATCGTCCAGAGCCAGATACCTTTTTTGCTTTCTTCAATAACAACGGGTTTTTCCTGAAGAATTGTTGGAATATATTCTTTAGATTTTTCGATTTCTTTATAAGCATCTGGAGTAACTTCAGGTGCTTCTGTTTGCCGTTGTTCTGAGATTGCGGGAGCTTCAAAATCAAGACTACCAATTTCTTCAAGAATGGTTCTTGTTTTTTGATTTTGCTTGACCTGAATAAAATCATCTTCAGGCGATTTATCGGCAGAGAGTTTTAACTCAACATCTTCTGCTGTTTCTTCAGATGCAAGATTATCAAGATCAAATTCACTTAAATCAATCTTTAGTTCTCGTGTAAGTGAAGGGACAGCTTGAAAGCCGTCATCATCTTTTGATAATATTTCTTCATCTGCTCCGATACTTTCCGGAGATTCAACCGTAATTTCTTCTAAAGGTTCATCGATTTTAGTTTCAATAACGATTTCATCTTCAGGTTCATTAACAGAAGTTTCTATGATAATTTCATCATCACGTTCTTTCCATTCAATATCTGATTCATCAATAAAAGTTCTGCCAAAATCCCAGTTGATTTCTTCTTCTTCAACAACTTTAGTAATTAGTTTTGAATTATCAACAGTCTCTTCAACATCAACGTTTAGTAATTCATCTTCGAATTCTTTTTTCCAGTCAGCGCCAAAATCCCAGGAAATTTGTTCATCATCTGAAAATTCTCTTGTAAAAACTTTTGCATCGGGGAAATCGTAATGAGGAGTCTTTTGTGTATCCAGAGGTTCAAGTGTCTCTGATATTTCTGCGATGTTTTCTTCACCAGATAAATATCTTGTTTCACCATAAGAGAGAATTTTATCAGCTTTCATCTCAAAATATTTTTTTGATTCAAGAGCTAATAAAAGGTCTTCTACGTTTCCAAGGTCTGATATTTTTTTAGGTATTACGGGTTTGTCAATACTTATACTGAAAAGGTTATCAATGTCTTTAACGCTTCCATAGGTCTGAGCTGGCAAAGGAAAAATAACTTCATCAAAAGTTTTACCATTCGATGAAAAAGAAATAATTTTTGATGAATATTTACCGGTAACTATTTTTCCCTGAAAAAAACCAATTTCAGGAAGATAGAAACTTTCATCTGCTAATAGTTTTTGGGAGAGTTTGTTTAATAAAATTTCTACAAAAACCTTTGCATCAGTTTCTTTAACATCAGCCAAACTGATAATTTTTCGTATTAGTTCATTTCTAGTCATATCAAGTTGTAATAAATCACATTAGAAAATTACTACCATCTGTAATTTATTCCAAACAGAACATCAAGAGGAAGGCTCTTATAATTTTTAAGCATAAAGTTATCACGATTAAAAAGATTGTTAACTTCTCCCACAAGACTGAAGTCATCTGCAAAATCATATGAAGCATGAAATGAAAGGTCATAACACGGATCAAGTTTTATTGAATTTGCAATATCGGCGTAAGTTCCTGAAATAAAAGTGAACTTGCTTCCAAGCAGTAAACCAAAGTCAAACCTGTAATCATAATTAACCGAAGCAGTAATTGCAGGTGAATACGGTAAAACAAAATTTGCAGTATCAGAAGTTTTACCAACGACAGTTTCTGCATAAAAATATCCAAATCTACCCGGATGAAAACCAACATTAAAGAACAAAGAAATATTTTTTGCTTCGGTTTTGTTGAACCTGAAAAACCCCGGAGATAATTCATCGGAGAAATATGGATATTCATCGGAGGAGGTATATTTTAATCCGCCGTAAAATTCAAATGTTCGCTTATATTCAAATTTGACTGCTAATAAAAAAGTTGAACTACGTTTGTAGAAATGATTGAAAACAGAATCGGATACAAAGTATCTGTTCTTCTCGAGAAAATCTTTAGAAGTTAAAAAATCAACTCCCGGAGTATATTCTGCAAAGAACATTACACCTCTATCTAATTTTAAAGATAATTTAGCTTGTGGATTAACAACAAAACTTGAATCAAAAGATGAAAACTCAAAGCCAAAATTAATCTTTGCAATTTTAGATATTTTTAACCCAAGAAATGCATCAGCCTGGAAGAAGCTGAAATTTCTTTTACTAAAAGTTTTATTTTGAAATGACTGATATACAAAATCTAGTTTGCCCGATACTTCAAAGGTTGCAAGAGGAATATTTGTTGTTCCGCTGAGTTTTAGAAGATTTTCTGAAAGATTTTCAGCATTGATTTTTGTAATGTAATCCTGAATTTTTAAATCATATAGAAAATTTTTAGAAGAGAGATTTTGTATGTTAACCGAAAAATTTCCCTCGAATAAATCACGATTTAAATCTGATTTTGGTGAACCAAAAAAATTATACTTGTTTTTCATAAGATTAACTGATGTCAGAAGATTGCTCCCTGAAAAGAAGTTATCGTCACCAGTGAAAAAATATTTTAGTTTTGCATTTCCATTGATATAGAACTCGTTTGCATTGCCAACATAAGCACGCTGGTTAAAACCACTAATATCAGTAAAGAATATTAGATCGGACAGAGGATAATAAAATGATAAATCACCTTTAGGAAGATTGTTAAAACCTGCAAGGACATTTAACCTGCCATTGTAAAAGTAAAATGAATCCAGCCCTATATTGCTTTTAGTTACGGGTTTAGAAAATTCTTTAACCTGTACTTCTTCAGCAGTATATGAAGGCATTAAATAATCTTTAGATAAAGTAGGAATAAATTCTGGATCAATTTTAGAAGCGGTTGAAAAAGCATTTTCTTCTTTTCCGGTAATTACAAACTGTGGAAGTTCAACACCCTGGTTTCCATCCTGTGCAAAAGTTTTAAGTAGTAAAAAACAAAACATCAATAAAAATTTTTTCATAATTATCTCAATCTCTTTAATTTGTTTTGTGCTTCTTTTCCGTATTGATCATTTTTGTGTTTGACCAGAACAGAGTTGTACATCTCAATAGCTTTAGGAATATTTTTCTGTTTTTCGTAACAATCACCAAGTTTTAAGTAAGAATTAACTACCCATTCATCATATTTGGAAAAGATGTTAAGGACTCTTACAAAAGCAGTGATTGCTTCTGTAATTTTATTTTGTTCTAGATAAACAACTCCGCTATAATACTGTGCTTTAGCTCCAATATCATCTGTGCGTTTTGTGTATAAAGTTAAAAAAAACTTTTGTGCATTTTCATATCTTTTTGAATTTAGCTCCATTATACCAAGCTCAATTCTTGCTCTATCTGCAAAAATATTTCCATCGTAATATGTCACAACTTCATCATACAAATCGTAAGAAGCTGCAATGTTGCCTTTTTTCTGATAACAATCGGCGCGTATAAATTTAAATTCGGCAACACGTTTGGAATCCTTGTATCTGTCTTCAGCATCTTCAAGACTTTGTAAAGCTTCATCGTATCTTTTTTGCTGGATGAGAACAGTACTCAATTCAACAACAGCATTGGGTGCCACTGAACTTTGAGGATATGAATTGAAAACAAGTTTAAAGTTAAAGGCTGCCTCTTCAAGCTGATTCAGATTTGCAGAACATTTTCCTATCCAGAAGTAAGCATCGGCAATGTATTTGCTTTTAGGGAAATAGGCTACAAAATCTTTATAGCTTTGTTTTGCTTTCTCATAATTTCTCTGGCTATAAAATACTTCACCTTTTTTAAGATAAAGTTGATCGGAATAAGTGAGATTAGGATTTCTTAGTACAAAATTATCAAGAAGATTTACAGCTTTATCAGGTTCACCTTTTGCAACATAACAATATTGAATTCCGTTAATTGCATCAAAAACTTCCATTGAGTTTGGATATTCATTCAAAACTTTGTTGTAATAAATTATAGCAGAATCGTAACTTGCTAAGTTATAATAACAATCACCGATAGAGTAATAAACGCGTGGAATCAACTTGGAGCCAGGTGCAATTGAAATAATATTTTTATAATTGAGTATCGCTTCATAAAAACTATTTTGCTGGAAGAAAATCCAGCCAGTTAAGAAAATACTATTTTCAAAATAAGCAGACCTTGAATAACCATCTCTTATTTTTTTTAATTCCACAAGAGCTTTTGATGTTTTGTTTGCTTTATACAAAGCAAGTGCATAGTGATAAATGATATAATCTTTTTTCAAAAATTTATCCTGCACTTTAAGCAGTTCTTCATAAGTTTTAATTGAATTATCATAATTCTTATCAGCAAAATAACTGTCAGCTAATCTTAGTTTAGCATCATTCACTTTGGGGTCGCGAGGATATTTTTTTATGAAATCAGAAAAAGCATAAGCGGCATTAGTATAATCTTTAAGGTTATAATAACAATATGCCTTGCCATAGAAAGCGGGGTTCATAATTGTTTCATCATCAGTATTCACTCTATTATATGAAGTAAGAGCTTCCTGAAATTTTTCTTTTGCGAATAAAGCCTCGGCAAGATAGAAGCTGACTTTATTTGATTCAAAAGAAGGGGCTCTGAATGCAAGGTCACTTAATTGTGAAACAGCATCATCAAATTTTTTCTGGTAAAAATTTGCTACTGCCTGTCCAAATAACACACGGAACTCAAGTTCTCCTTCAGATTCTGAAATATATTTTACTGAGTTATAATTCTTTAAAGCGTTAGTAAAATTTTTCCTGTTAAGTTCGATTTCACCCAGCAATATATTTACTTTAGTTTTCGTTTTTTCATTTGGTGATTTAAGTGCGTTTGATAAATAATTTACAGCAGACTCAAGATTATTTTTGCTGTAACTTGCCACACCCATCAAATAAAAAACGTCATAAACTTTTTCTTCACGCGGGAATTTTTTAACGAACTCTTCATATAGTTTAATTGCTTCTTTTTCATTTCCTTCATATCGTT
>CAZQSR010000140.1:0-5603 GCA_964596145.1 uncultured Ignavibacteriaceae bacterium | reverse complement strand
CACCTCTCTTTGGATACAGGGGAGGATGCCTCTGTTGTTTATAGAATTAACGTTCGTCTAGGGTGTTCTTTGTGCGAATGTGATATTTTGACTTATTTGGCTGAAAAATTAGACTTGTTTTTATTCTATAATGTTCTTTCATGTATATAAGTCTTCATTTATGATTGGATGTTTTTTAGATTTATTTACTTTCGATTGTGTTATAGGATTATGAAAAAACGAGCCCAGAAGGCTTATAATATAGGTAATCTGCAAGACGGTTACTGGTGTAGGGTATCCTCTGGCTCTAATAGGTGAATAATATGGAAGAAAAAGAAATTGTAGAAAAACCGAAAGCTGGTGTTCATGACTACATTAATGTGCTCTGTCAGAAGATAGAAGATGTGTATGGTCATCGGGTTGACCCTACTGCATTGATAAGATTGATTGAATCGAGTGATCTATCTGAATCAACAGAATAATATTTGTATCGCATCAAGACCTGTTTTAGCTGATAAGTTACAGTTGCATATCAGCCCTTTTTTTCTTTCTATTGATGATGACAAGGATTGTCTGTATAGTGGTAATCTGAGTATTTTATTCGATAAAGATGCTCAATCGTTGTATGGTGCTAAGATTACATATTTTGATGGTGTAAAAAAAGGTAAGAATCCCTATTTTCAGTTACCGAATGAGTGTAATGAATCGACATCTGGTTTTATTTGGAATCCGAGGGTGAGTTTAAGAAAACCGTTTACGGTGGCTGTTGATTATAATTGCATCCGGCATATATTAACGTTGATTAAGGCTGATTCTGAAAGTGGTTACGACAAAAGGTATCATGAATCTATACAGTTGCATGATGATAATTTCATTGATGCTAGGATTTGGCCTAAATGGGATTCCTATCTGATTCAGGGTATCGAGACTAGTCTCAGAGATATGTTGATATCGTTTGCTGATGAGACGTTTAGGTATCTAGTTCCAGAGCATGACTTGGTATATACTCATGTGTCGTTGAAACATGCTGAGTTTAACATTGATTATAATGTTGGTTCGAATAATAGTCTGGCGTTGATTCTGGCGTTTCAGCGTTTCATCTTCTCAGCTCGTGGTTCAGAGTGGCGTTCTGAGTTGGAATCGATGTCTATGGTTCAGCGTTGTTCAACAACTGATTTTGATAAAGAGATTACTAGTCAAGACGGTAACGATGGTCATACGTTCAAGTTCTACATTTCGAAGGGATTATCTTTTAAGGTGTATCAGAAGACAACTGACCATATTCGGGTTGAATTGGTTTTTGATGGTTCATTTATCCAAAGGCGGTTTCGTAAATATGATATTGATGTGGTGTATCCTGCGTTGCTTCAGTATTCCAAAGAGTTTTTCAAAGAGATTAATTTTGAAGCTGTTTTATATTTATTGTCTAAACAATTATGGGAAGACCGTAATAATATTGAAAGGAAGCTGTATGACATCTTGGGAAAGTATGACCCTAGCCTCTTATCTGTATTGGATTATGTTGTTCATGAACAGTGTATATCAGATAGAAGGCTGGTTACAAAAATCAGTTGTGATTCTCGATTAAGGCCGTTGTTTAAGCGTGATATCGACCAGTATGGAAATACGGTGTATCAGTTTGACCCGTTCAAGCGTGGTCATCGTATAAAGAGGTTGAAACCTGCGCCTAAAAAGAAGCTGATGCCTTCTTGGTGTCCTGCCTGTAGATCATATTATCATAGTGATTTGATACGGTGTCCATATTGTGAGGAAAAGAATCAGGAACACACTGTCATCCATGATACAAAGTTTTTAGATTTCATGGAGAAAGTGAAAAAGTATACGGATGATGGATATCGTGGTTTCTGAAGATTTCATCTGTTGTCGTTACTGTGGTCATTTCTTTCATGAATACGATTTACCGCTTTTTCATAAATCAGAATATGATGTTGAGACAGGCCGATATAAGGATGTAACTGAATGTTATCAATATCGGCGTTGTCCTAGCTGTTTGCATGTGTTGGATTATGATGTTTCTTCAAGTGTTCCGTCTGCTGTTGTTTGGAGGATGCAATACCGTATTAATCCAAATACGGGAAGACTAGAGTTCCGGAATGAACGAAGGTATCTGAGAAGGATATGAACTATTTATTTCAAAAATCATCATCTTCTCGTTTTCTTTTTCGTGCTAACTTAGCTATATTATCAGCTATTTGCTCTACGTATTCATCGATTTCTGTATTTGAATATCTGAGAGTATGAAAATCATCTTCTTGAGAACCCTCTGTTCTTTTTACATCCGAGGATAATTGTTTATAATTTAGTATATGTTGTTTACCATCTATTTCTATGTCTAACCTGGCATCTTCTATTCGTATATCTATATGTTTGTAACCATCATACGCTTCCAACCTGCATTTGACTCTTCTTCTTTTCAATGCATCATAAAGTGCCTTTGCTTGAGGTGTTACCTTTGAATTCTTCGTTGTTTTCTGAATATAAGTATTATCTTTTGTTGTCTTGATGTATGGTGTCGTTCTTTGTTTTTGATGTTGCATGCAAAGGGCTTTTCCATAGTGTTTGATTGAATAATCATAGACAGGTTTCGATATGGTTACCTTACATATGTTGCAATAATAATGCATAGAGTCTCCTTCTTATATTGCAATTTCAAAGTGATTTTTAGTTTAAATACATATCTCTAAAAAATATAATTTTAAAAAAGGAGTTGATAAAAAAATGATACAGAGAATATATGATATAGTAGACAAAAAAGGCTGTTGGTGTCTGATTCGTGTTTCATATCACTATAACGGTGTTCCTAAGCATTATTACGAGCTGAGGAAAGCGAATAGACATACTGGTGGAGATGATGTTATCCGTTTCGGTGGTAAGAATCTCTTGACGTTGAAAAGGATGCTGTCTGCATTCCGTGATGAGGATATCCCGTTTTCTCATATCAATGTGATCGGTTCGGAGAAAGTCGTTGTCTCCGGTGAAGGAATGCCAAAAGTCGAGGATTGGTGTTGATGACTGCTCGATATCATTATAACCGTAAACGTAATCATCGTTCCCAGGCTGTATCTGTCCTGTCTCGGGTGTGTCCTGATTGTGGTAATCCATTGATGGATGTCAAAGATTCTAATGTTACTGGTTTCTCGTTGTTGTATTGTGATTCTTGCTCATGGTATATGTATTACTGATGTGTCAAACAACTCTGACTTTCGGAAAGGAAACGAAAACCGTTTTCTAAAGGGTTTTCGAATGTGGTGTTTGATAAAACGAGACGTGGTTTGTATGGAGGGTTTGAAGGGTATTGTTATACGTTAATATGTCATCATTTGCTCTCTGGTTTCCCTATCCTGTTGGTTGTGTCTATTTATTTATTTCCCAGTATTTTATTTGTGTTTTGAGGATTCAAGAGTTAATGATCTGTCTATAAGATCATCTGGTTTACATTCAGTGAATGTAGTAAAATCCGACATGGCAATGAGTGATTTCCCTTCTTCATGATATCCCATAGGAAGCTTTGCTTCCATAAGGCCGGAAGGCCGTCATGCCACATATCAGCTTTAGCTTAGAGGTGGCACCCAACTCAGCATATACATTCTAAGCACTCCCATGCTGAATCTACAGTATAGGCACTCCCCTGCTGAGTTCTACTACTTAGGCGATTCCTAACACTACTCCATACAAAGCACGGTGAATGTGTTTAGTTCCCATTGGCATTCTGTCGTATCGTTCTTAACGTAAACGGCTTTGCTGTATCGGTTTATTTATTTTGCTTCTTTCATAAAAAAAGAAGGATTGTATTGATTATTGTTTAAGGATGTTTTTTCCTTTTGTTCTTCTGAGGTTCACGAAGTATTAAATTATGTTTATTTTGATTTGTTTCTGTAAGGATTTGACAAGCGTCTTTCCGTTCTTGTTTCATTTTATTTGCTAGTTTTATTATTTCTTTCTGTGTGTTTGAATCATATTTAGATAGGCTGTCAAGGAGAACGATTTTTTCCATTGTTTCAAACATTTCATTTGATTGATTTTGTTCTTTAGATGGTGTTTTTTGAGTGATAAATGGAATATCGTCGATGTAAATGAGTTTAGAGTTTTTGTAATTTGGGTCTGTTGCTAGGGATTGTTTTAATCTGGTTTCTCTCTCGGTTAGTAATTTATTGGCTATTCTATCTTCTATTTCTTGTTCATCTTCTGATAGAGGTTCTTGTCCAGATATGTCGAATCTTAAAATGTTTTTATTTAGGATTTTTTCTAATTTTTGCAATCGGTCTTCTTGTTCCTTTAATCTGTGTTTGTAAATATCGTTTCGTTCCTTTGCTGTTTCGAGTTCGTCTTCGACTTTGGAAAATTTATCATCGTATTCATTGAGGTATTTAGGAAGGTCTGATTTCTCTTTGAATACTACAAGATTTTCTGCACCTTTGATATACACTAAATCAAGTTGTTCTTGACTCATTCGTTTATATGTAGCGATATTCTCAGGTGTTTTGCCCATAAAAAATAATGCATCATTTTCATTGCCAAGATATTGCTGAAAATATCTTCGAAGGCTATGCGTTCCGTATAGAGGAAGGTTTGTTTCATTATCTTTTTCGTATAGACCAGCTTTACTGGTTAATGTCTTCCATTTTGCTTCTACTGTCTGCACGGTCATAGGAAAAACAAGATTTGTGTCTAACGTTTTTCTAGTATGTATAGGTGTTCTTTTTTCCCTTGTCTCTAGTGTTTTTAAATATTGTTCTTTATACTGAAGTAGATATTCTTTAGCTTCTGGTGTAATTCGTGTATGAACAGGTCTTTTACCTTTGGGTCTTCTGATGAATAATCGAGGGTATTCGTGTTCAAGTTGTATGTCCTTCCAAGTAAGTCTTAAGACGGTATTGATTCGTTGTCCAGAGGTCATTTGCATAAGGAAAAGAGCTTTGTCTTCGCAATCAGCGTTTGATAGTATGTTTTTTAATTGTTGTTTTGTCGGTGTCTGATAATTGGTAATAGCATAATTTCCATGTCCATTCTTTCTCATTGTTCTCCAGAACTCTGGTGAAAATATTATCTCGTTTGCTTCAAGGAATCTTCTCATTGCTGGAAGAAAAATATAAGGTGTTTTACCGAGTTGTTTATCGTTAATGTATTTCCAATATTCTAGGATATCATCTTTTATAGAGTCCTCATATTTGATTTTATTTTGTTTTTTCATTAACCGAGGGTCTTTAACATAGCTATCGATGTCTATGATCTTCTTCCATTGAAAAAATAGTCTTAGATGATATGCATATTGTCTTCTGGTCGCATCATTGACGATGTTGAGTTCTAAAAATTTAGAGACTTTTTTGGAGTCTAGAATTAATTGGTTCATGAAAAACAGTAATGACTACGAAATATATAAACATTGATTTTCACATAGAGTTTACTTTGTGTATATTAACGTTCCTTTTACATCCCAAATGATTTCCCGGTGAAAAATAATGTCAGACTGACGATGTTTATCAGCGTATGAGCGAAAATCGCGGAATACAGGTTCTTTGTCTTTAGGACGACTAAAGAGAATAACACACCAAGGAACACCGCGGTGAACGCTGCATAGGCGTAGGTATACGACAGATGGGAGA
>CAZQSR010000139.1:0-5650 GCA_964596145.1 uncultured Ignavibacteriaceae bacterium | reverse complement strand
TTGATATAAAAGAAAAATGTGTTACCGCATTAATCGGCCCATCCGGTTGTGGAAAATCAACTTTTTTAAGAGCTCTCAATCGTATGAACGACCTGATTGACGATGTTAATATAGAAGGAAAAATATTTATTGATGACCTTGATATTTATGATCCAAAAGTTGATGTTGTAGATTTAAGAAAAAAAGTTGGAATGATTTTTCAGAAATCTAATCCTTTTCCAAAATCAATTTTTGAAAATATTGCCTTTGGTCCAAAAGTTAATGGAATAAGAGATAAAAAAACACTTACAGAAATAGTTGAACGTACACTGGTTCAGGCAGCTTTGTGGGATGAGGTAAAAGATGATTTGAATAAAAGCGGCTTGTCGCTTTCTGGTGGACAGCAGCAAAGATTATGTATTGCAAGAGCTCTTGCTGTAAATCCGGAAATACTTTTAATGGATGAACCGGCAAGTGCACTTGATCCCATTTCTACTGCAAAGATTGAAGAATTAATTTTCGAACTTAAGAAAAATTATACTATCGTTATCGTTACTCATAATATGCAGCAAGCAGCCAGGGCAAGCGATTATACTGCTTTCTTTTATCTTGGTGAATTGATTGAATACGATAACACTAACAGAATTTTTACTAATCCTTCTGTAAGACAAACAGAAGATTATGTTACAGGAAGATTTGGATAATTAAAAGGATTAACATGGAAAGACATTTTTTTCAGGAACTGGATTCTCTTAAAGGAAACATTATTAAAATGGCATCGCTTGTTGATAACCAGGTGGAAGATGCTTTCACTGCACTTGAAACAAGCAACGTAGAACTTTGTAAATCTGTTAAAAGAAAAGATATTGAAATTGATGCCTACGATAATCTTATTCGTGCACAGACAGAAAATATTCTTGCACTTTATCAGCCGGTTGCAACAGATTTAAGATTTATCATTACTGCAATGATGGTTAATAACCAGCTTGAAAGATGTGGTGATATTGCAGTTAATGTTGCTCAGCGTGTAAAGAAAACTGTCGATTCTAAAGAAATGATCATCCAATCCCAGATTCTTGAAATGGGTAAAATAGCAAAGACAATGGTTAAAGATTCCATTGATTCATTCATTAATAGTGATGCAAAACTTGCACGCACAGTACTTGAAAAAGATGATCTGGTCGATAATCTAAATAAAGAAATTTTTGATTTTTTAATCAATAAAATGGAAAGTGGTAAAGAATTCGTTAGAACTGGTTCTCATTTGCTTATCTTGTCCCGTCATGTAGAACGACTTGCTGATCACGCTACAAACATTGCTGAAGATGTAGTGTTCTTGGTAGATGCGGAAATTATTTCTCATAGAAGAAAACTTTTACAAAACGGAGAGAGAAGTTAGTAGTCAAACTTCCTGGCTAATTTCAATTGAGCTATCTGCAGGTGATTTTAATAATGTTCTGATGATTAAAAATATTGCCGGTATTATTACTGCGACTAATACAACTGAAAATTCCTGCCTTAAGTATGAAATTAATCCACCAAAACTAAATACTATTAAGCGAAATATTGAATCGAATCTGTACATAATTTTTCCTTTTTTTAATTCAATTTTATTGAACCATTATTAATGTAATGTTAATTTAGAATTAAGAATATATTAATTTTTTTAAGGATAACTATGAAACCCGTTAAACCATCGGCACTAAAGAAAAAAGATTTAATCGGAATAATTACTCCCGCTTCAACTCCATCCGATTTAACAAGAATTGATAAAGGTGTAAATTATCTTGAACAGCTTGGTTATAATGTCGAAGTAGGAAAAAATGTTGGAAAATCATTTGGTTATCTTGCAGGCACCGATGCTGAAAGACTCGCTGACCTGCATTATATGTTCGCTAAAAAAGAAGTTAAAGCTATTATCTGTGCCCGCGGCGGTTATGGTACTCCAAGACTTCTGAACAAAATTGATTTTAAACTAATCAAAAAAAATCCTAAAATATTTGTTGGGTACAGCGATATCACTGTGCTGCAGATGGCTTTTCTTAAAAAAGCAAATCTTGTAACATTTGCAGGTCCTATGCTTGCAGTTGATTTCCATAATGATATAAGCAAATTTACTGAAGAGATGTTCTGGCAGATTGTTACTTCAACTAAAAAGTTTGGTAAAGTTATACTGCCTTCAGAATCAAAAATAAATACAATTCATAAAGGAAAGTCTGAAGGGAGAATTATTGGTGGTAATCTTGCTTTGCTTCTATCTGTATTTGGAAGTTCTTTTTTACCTGATTTTAAGGATAAAATATTATTGATTGAAGATGTAGGTGAAGCTCCTTACCGTATAGATAGAATGCTTAATCAACTCAGGGTAACAAATACTTTTAATAAAATTGCAGGTTTAATAGCAGGACAATTTACGGAATGTATAGAAAAAGATCCGGAGACAAAAACATTATCTCTTGATGAAATTTTTACTCATTATTTTTCTGAAGTCAAGGTGCCGGTTATTGATAATTTTCCCCATGGACATATAAAACATAACGTCACTATTCCTTTTGGTATTAAAGTTAAGCTTAATGCTTCCAAAGGTTATGTTGAGTACCTTGAAAATGCAGTTGAATAAATTAGTTTT
Source organism: uncultured Ignavibacteriaceae bacterium (assembly GCA_964596145.1). Classification (GTDB taxonomy): domain Bacteria; phylum Bacteroidota; class Ignavibacteria; order Ignavibacteriales; family Ignavibacteriaceae; genus CAZHVS01. Next base: position 3,042 of record CAZQSR010000139.1, on the reverse strand, counting down.
TTATTTCCTTTCTCTGTAAAAATAAGACTAATAGAAAATGTTTTAGAAAAACATTCTTTTAAGCTTTTGAATTATTGTTTTTGAATTTGTTTAGTCCCAACTCGTATTGAATAGTGCTTAAAATTTAGTGTTTAATTTTTTCTTGCATTAAAAAGTTTTTGTATTTAATTTTTTTTATAGATTTGATTAAGTTGAAAAACTAATTTAAAAGGTAATTATTGATTGACTCAAAAAATTAGAATGTATTGCAGGAACTTAGAACCGGAGAACAATGAAGAATAAAAGCTAAAACTAATTAGGAGCGAGCTTATGATGCCCCATAAAAAAATAAGCCGACGAGAAATTGTTGAGGAAGTAATAAGTAAAAAAAGAGATGACAAAAAATGTAAAATAAATAACACCACTACACAGAGCTTTATGCTAATTAACAAACAGGAAATGTTTGTCCCCAACCACACACCCAAGCAGGAGTAACCCTATGCCTGTAATAACACTACCACGAACAAACCAGAAAACTATAACCAAAAAAAAATAATTATTATGAAGATATTATTGTTATTAACCGCCCTAAGTTTATATAGCTGCACAAAACCAAACGAACCACCGCCACCGAAACCACCTAATCCATTACCCGAGCGGCAGGTATTTACAATAACAGTAGAAGATTATACCTGTATAGAAACCTGGCTTAAAATAACAAACGACAGCCTACCACTACCAGCAAACATATCCATAAGAAAAAACGACAAAGAAATAAAACAACTAACATTAACAACAAGAGACACAATAGTTTACATAGACTCCCTTTTACCGAAACAGGCATGTACATTTAAGGCAATAAGTAGAAGTGACACACTGCTTGTAAGCAACGCAGTAACAACAACAACTATGGATACCACCAGCCACAACTTTACGTGGCAGAGCTGGACATTTGGGCAACACAGCAACAGTGTACTTTATGATGTAGCCATAATAGATGAAAATAATATATGGGCAGTAGGCAAGATATATATGAATGACTCTCTTGGAAACCCAGACCCAATAGCATACAACGCAGTGCATTGGGATGGGCAAAGGTGGAACCTAAAAAAGATATATTATAAAGGAGGTATCTGGACAATAAGATGCGTATTTGCCTTAAATGAAAATGACGTTTGGTTTTCTGGATATATGAGATATGATGGAACAAAATTTATTGAGTTGCCAATACCAAGTATTTTAATGGGATGGCAAATTAACAAGATGTGGGGCAGTAGTAGTAATGATTTGTATGTAGTGGGCAATGGCGGTAACATAGCCCATTATGATGGAACGAACTGGACAAAGATAAATAGCGGAACAACAGTAGATTTGAGGGATGTATGGGGCAGTAAAGATGGAAAGATAATCTGGGCGTGCGAGTATAACTCCAATTATGCACTAACCATATTAGTTAAGATAAGCAACTCAACAGTAACAAAAATATTTGAAGGCTCACCGAATGAGCAAAGTAATAATATATATATAGGTCCATTATCCGGTGGATGGACAGATACAAAAAAAAGAACGGTGTTGTTAAATTGGGGGCTGTTATGCCTTCAGGAAAATAAAGATGAAATAGATTTAAGTGCATTACAGGAAGAAATGTTTTATGATATAGGCTTAACAATAAGTGCAAATGGAATAAATGATATAATGGTAGCGGGACAAAGTGGTATGGTAGGTCATTATAATGGATATAGGTTTTATGATATTCCTGATTTAAGGATAAGACAACAACAGTATTTAGGAAGTGATTTAAAGAGCAATCTCTTTGTAACAGTTGGATACAACTATTCGACTATATTTTCAAAAGCAATTATAGCAATAGGAAAAAGGAATTAGGTTTACATTATGAAAGAAAGAGCACCACCCTAAAAACATAATAAAAACAGCGGCAGTGTTCGCACCACTACCGCCTAAATGTAAACTAAAGGAATCACTGTCTTGCCAAACAGCAGTCTTATGCCTTTTTGTTTACAAAACTGTAAGTCGAAGTGATACTTCGACCTTACTCCATGTCTTATTCTTTTAAAACATCAACCTGATTTTTTTCTGTATGGAAAATGAAAAAGTTGAAAGAATCTTAATAATAAATTAAATTTTTTGAATCCCAGAAAAACTTTTAACATCTTAAAAGAAAAAAGGAAATATTTATGACAATGGAAATAACTTTCCCCGGCGGGAAAAAAGTAGATGCAAATTTTAATGGTACATTAATAAAAACTGACCAACCTGTTGCTGGAGGCGGTGAAGGAACTGCACCAGCACCTTTTGATTTATTCCTTGGTTCAATAGGAACGTGTGCTGGAATTTATGTTCTTGGGTTTTGTCAATCCCGGGGAATTCCGACTGATAATATTAAAATCATACAGCATATGAATTTTAATCCTGTTGAACGTTTAATTGACCAGATAGAACTGGAGATAAAACTTCCTGCAGATTTTCCAGAAAAATATAAAGCGGCTGTTGAGAATGCAGCCGAACATTGTGCGGTTAAAAAGCATTTACAAAAACCACCAATGATAGTGGTATATTCAACTACCAGTGAAAATAAATAAGAGAAGTTTCATTTATTTAATACACTCAATGCTTTGCGGATTACTTCTTCAAGGTTAATAGAAGGTTCACTTAAAAGAATATCGCGAACAATTTTTTCTGCAATTTTTAAATTATATCCAAGCGTGGTCAAAGCAGAGATTGCTTCTGCACGTATATTACTTTCTTTGATAAAAGGTTCGTTAACAATAATATTTTCAACTTTTGTTTTTAATTCAACAAGTAATCTTTCTGCAGTTTTTCTTCCAATTCCGGGAATTGAAACTAGCCGAGAAATGTTAGCAGATTGAATCGCTTCTGATAATTCATCAACAGAAATACCCGATAAAATAGTCTGTGCAGATTTTGGTCCTATACCGCTGACACTAATAAGGGCTTCAAACATTTCTTTTTCAGCTTCGGAATAAAATCCGAATAGCGTAATCTGGTCTTCACGAACATGGGTGTGAATATAAAGAGAAGCAA
>CAZQSR010000138.1:0-5664 GCA_964596145.1 uncultured Ignavibacteriaceae bacterium | reverse complement strand
TGACTGTCAATATAACCGTATAATTCCCTGGAATCGTATAGGTGTGCGTTGGTGATACACCAGTCCCAGTTGTGCTGTCACCGAAATTCCAGACATAGCTTACAATCGTGCCGTCTGCATCGGTGCTTCCTGAACCATCAAATGTTATCGGTGTCCCGACCACTCCTTCGTATGGTCCACCAGCGTCAGCAATTGGGAGTATCTGGTTAGGCGATAGTTCCTGTATCGTGGCTGATGTTGTATCCGTATTGGTCTGTCCGAAGTTGTTGGTCACTTTCAGAGTCACGGTGAATGTTCCAGTAGTAGCATATGTATGGAGTGGGTTTTGTTGACTGGATACTGCCCCGTCACCAAATGTCCAATACCACTCTGTAATTATCCCTTCAGAACCACCGATACTTCCAGCACTACTAAATGCAACGGGATGGTTGACATATCCTGAATACGGCCCATTCGCCTCAGCAGTCGGGGTTGCTCCACTTTCAGTTGTGATGTAAGCCGTTGCTGTATCGGTATCAGTTCCACTAGCGTTATCCTTTACCTCGAGTTTCACCGTGTATGTTCCAGCAGAAAGATAACTATGCGTTGTTATAGCAGAAGTAAGCCAATCCGTATCATATGTCCCATCATTTGTCCAGTCCCATCGATATCCTACTATCGTGCCATCGGTGTCGCTACTTCCTGAACCGTCAAAAGTGATTGAGTTCCCTACATTTGCATAGTAAGGTCCACCTGCATCTGCTTCTGGTGGTTGATTGGGTGGTAGAAGCCATCCATCTTGTTGCATGAAGGGATACAAGTCTTGGTTACTCCCACCTGAGATATCGTATGGTGTATCACCAATGCCGTCATGGTTGTTATCTTCTCCTATATAATCACTCCAGTAATTACCTTGCTGAAGTGTTGAGTTATACCATGTATTGGTATGGTCGTCAAATGCATTTGGATGATTATCTATTAGATTATTTCGATAAACGATATCATCAGTATCGTAAATATTGAAAATAATTCTAATTCCTGCTAATGTATTATTTTCGATATGACAATACGATATGATATCTGAAGGTGGACCACCAGTTAAAACGATTCCGTTTTGTGAATTATTATTGACAATACATCGAGATATTACAAAATGGTGACCTCCTCCACCAGCAGTAGCAATTCCATTTCCAAAATTATTTTCAGAGATACAGTCTGAAATTATTGTGTGTTCACCTAAACACCATATTCCATCTCCATTATTTCTTTTGAAAGTGCAATTAGTTATGGCATTGTTCGCCAAAGACTGAACTTGAGCATCAGCATCTATTTTTATCCCACATCCTGTATTATCATAAACATCACAGTTTTCAAAGGAGTTATCATCTATAGAATACCCCCCTTCCGCATAAAGATAAATTCCATTTGCAGAACAATCATATATTTGACAATTTGAAATTGTATTGCTGTTGGAATTAACAATACAGATACCGTTGCTATTTGAATAGGAGATACAACCACTAATCTTATGGTTACCACCACCCGCGATGTCAATTCCTCCTTCTCTTGAATTGTCGTAGAATGTACAATTACTAACAAGACAATTTGTCACATCCCAGAGTGTAATACCATCTTCGAAAGCATCTAATGTGCAGTTTTCAATTCTTATGTTACTATTATCGGGTTGGACATAAATACCAATGCTTCCTGAATTATAGCCTCCATGGATAGTGAATCCTGAGATAGTTACGTTGGTAACGACAACGCTTCCGTGAAAACCTATACGAATACCGAATTCACCACCTGTACTACCCGTATCTGGACAATTAACAATAGTTGTATCTCTATTTTCACCTATTAGATTGATACTTTTTTCAATATAAAGATAAGCATATTCAGGAATCATAAACGGTTCGTTATAAGTTCCACTCGCCACATAAACAGTCCCACCAACATCAACTGCATCGATACCATCCTGAATGCTTGAGAAATGGTTATATCCCCAGCCAGGTGTTGATGAAGTGAAATCATCATCGACATAGACCTCAGTAGGAGGAACAGGTAGTATGGAAAGAGTACAAACCAGATTGCCATTTAAATAGCCATTAAGCACACCATTAGTATTATCGACATCTACTTTTAAGATATATTCCGTAGGTGATAAATCCATTTTAACTAAGTCTTGAGTGGCAACTCCATCAACAAAATAAATTAGTCTAACACCTCCCTCACCTGACCTTTCATAAACTGCTACAAAATTCCCATAATTGTTTTCATCTACATAATTGAAATCAAATCCAGCGTGTGCCCATCCACTTACAAATTGGATTTTCATCTCAACTGAATAATCTGTTGTCTCTGGAATTGTATTAGGCGCTAATGCACGATAATATTCTCCAAATTGAGTCCCTGTGAAATATATACCTGTTGCATAGGTATAATCTACTGTAACACCACCTGTCTGTGTTATTACATTCCAATTGGATGCATCTTGTGTTACCTTAAAATTAGTTCCACCTTCAACATTTAGAATGCAATCATTATAATTTCTGGCTATGAAATTACTGCTAACTCCATTTGCATGATAAAATAAACCAACCATCCAATTACTTCTCTCTGCCGATGTAGTAATCGAGAACGGATTTGCATTCATAGCGATGGTCACAAACAATAATAATATTCCCCAAACCAATCCTTTCTTCCATAATACTTTACGCATAACGCCTTGCCTCCACTATGAGATTTTGTAACAAGCATCTCCTATAAAAACATAACTCTGATTAAAAATCTAGGTTTTGAAGAGTTCGTTCAGTAATTCAGATATGGGATAAAGCATTGACACGGTTTAATACTCATTAGTTTTTCCTGAATCTCTGTTTCTTTTTCAATTATATCTGAAATAAAGTTTAACATATAATATACATTAAATCAATTGTATATTGTATTCAATGTATGCGTCATTATCATCTGTTGAAAAGCTTCCATCATCACTTCCATCTGATATTCCATCGTTATCATCACCAGACCATTTTTGTGTAACAATATCATATTGCATTGTTAATGCATTTTGATCTGATCCGGTGTGGAGACCATCAATATCAAGTGATTCTCTCCAAGTCACCCAATCTTGATCATACATTATGATTTTTACTGAATGGGTTTGTACATTATCTGGGACGTCGTATTCTACGTCTCTATTATTTAATGTAATAAATTTACCTACATCAACAGTCCAATAATCAGTATTTGGAAATCGACCTTTTAGATTATCAAAAGTATCGATATATACCTCAAAATATATGTGAGCTTTACTCGTGTTATCTGGCCAACTATCTACCTCGTCAATTACTTTATATTTAGATATAGTTACTTTGAGAATGGCGTTTTGATATGGTAAATAATCTTCGGTATCTGTATATCCATCGTTATCGTCATCAATGTCAGAATTGTCACCCAATCCATCGTTGTCATTATCTTTCCATTCTGCTGGGTTATCAGGAAACTTATCGGGATTGTTTCCATTTGAGTTATCTCCATACCCATCTTTATCTCTGTCTGACCATTGTGTTGGATCAGTTGAGAATGCATCTCCGTTATCTCCATGTCCATCACCATCTGTGTCTTTCCATTCTGCTGGGTTATCAGGAAACTTATCGGGATTGTTTCCATTTGAGTTATCTCCATACCCATCTTTATCTCTGTCTGACCATTGTGTTGGATCAGTTGAGAATGCATCTCCGTTATCTCCATGTCCATCACCATCTGTGTCTTTCCATTCCGAGGGATTATTAGGGAATGAATCTGTATCATCGGGAAATCCATCATGGTCGGTATCAGGATTTTGGATGGTTGTAGTTATTGTGACTTTTTTTGAAATGGATGCTGTTTTTCCATCATTATCGGTGACTGTTAAAACAACTGTATATGTTCCCGGATTTACATATTGATGTGTTGGATTTTGTGCTGAGGATGTTGCTCCATCTCCAAAATTCCAGTTACTTTGGATTATCATACCATTTTGGTCAGTTGACATCCCTGTAAAAGATACAGTTGAACTCGATATATCCATTATAAAATCAGCATTTGGTTTATCATCATCTACTATTACTCCACCTAACTTTCCTTGTGAAAAAATAAAAATGGCAACTATGATAATAATCAGTAATGAGAGAGTCATTATAACTATTGGTAATTTAAATTTTTTTGTATAAATTTTTTCTATAAATGTTGTAGATTCTTGTTGTTTTTCTTTTTCTTCTGATTTCTCTGTATTATTTTGTGCTGTAATATTTACATTTGATATTGAAGGAGATTTCGCTAATTTTTCCTCTGTAGTTCCTGTTTGTGTATTTTCTATTATTTCATTTGATTTTTCTACATCTTCTTTTGCTATATTGGGTTTATCTAATAGTATAGGAGTTTTCTTCGATTTCTGAATTTTAAAACCACAGTTTTCACAAAATCGATGATCTTCCTGAATTTTATTACCACAATCTGGACAATGGTTTATTTTTTCAGGGATTTCATTTGGAATCCTTGAACCACAATCACGACAATACTTATATTCTTCTTTTAATATTGAACCACATTCTATACAATGTTTCATCATTAAGATTCCTCCTGTTTAACTCCACATATCGGACAATATTTTGGTTTACCTTTCAGTTTCTGACCACATTCGGGACAATACTTTGAGGGTTCCATTGTTTGTTCTTTTTCAATTGTATTTTTAGAAGGTTCTGTAATTTCTATTTCACTAACTGATTTTTTTAATGGTCTATCTATATTTTCCTCATCCTCGCTTTTTTCTTCTATGTATTTTGTTCTAAATTTTTTCCCACAAAAAGGGCATAATTTCGCATCATCAGGAATGATACGTCCACATTCGGGACATCTTCTATCATTTTTTTGGATTTCTTTTGTTTGTGTTGGTATAAAAACTGGTTGTGATGGTTCCTTTGATTCCTGATGAACAATAACCGGTGGTGGAGTGTGTACTGTGATATCTTTTTTAGTACCAGCTCTTGCAAGACCAACAAGTAAAACAACTACTAGGATTACGACGATTATTATTACTATTCCGCAAATTGCAGTTGAGTTTGTAGCTGCCGTTTCAATCCCCAAAGGATCATTCCAGTCTGGTGAAGATGTACATCCAGATAAAAAAGTTATACAGATTATTAAAAAACATAATAGAAATATTACTATTTTTTTCGTAACCTTTGCCTCCACTATGAGATTTTGTAACAAGCTCCTCCTATAAAAAACTAATCTTTTTAAAAAAAAGGGCAATAACTGTTCAATAACATCTAAACGATTAGATAAAAATTAGTGATAATGGAGAGAAGCAGGAACACGGTTTTATGGTAAAGGTTTTCCACAATGTGGACAATATTTAAGTTTCTCTTTTGTTTCCAATTTTTGTAATGCTTTTACTTTTTCAGCTTCTATCTCGTTTCTTCTTTTTAATTCAGCTATTTCATCTTCCTTTTGTTCTCTCTTTTGTGGCATCTATCAAAACGCTATCTGCTTCACCTTTTTTAAGTTTATCAAACGACAGATAGACGTTTTGAAAACAGGGGTTTATCTTTCTCTGCAACAACTTCCAAAAATATTTGGTCTATTCTTTTAGATACTCTGCGTTGAGTATCTTAAGGATATCTGTTGCGATGTTCTTCCCGATAC
>CAZQSR010000137.1:0-5721 GCA_964596145.1 uncultured Ignavibacteriaceae bacterium | reverse complement strand
TTTCTTCCCAATTCTCTTTGTATGAATTTAAAATTGTTTCAAGGCGGTCTTTGAACCGACTGTACAATTTAGGGTCCTTGTCAAGATTTACTTTGATGTGCCATCGGATGGCATGTTCCATTTCGGACGCTTTTGATTTTGGCGTTTTGTTCAGATTATCAACTTTTGACTTGAACTCATCTGAGAGGATAGAAACCTGCTGTACCTTAGTATCTATGCCTAACGAAAATAAATGCTTGTCAATTAGCTGGCGGACTTTCTGTGAAGCCCACTTCAAGTCCATGGTTTCGTCTTTGTAGCGGTCTTTAATTCTCCAAAGCAAATAGCCCAATCGTTTTGCGATTACCCAATATTCGCCACCGGCCTGCGTGTTGAAAAGCAAATCCAAACTATCAAAAAAGCTTTTTGAGTAGGTTAATAGTTCGGCTCTGAATTTTATATTCCTGGCTTGCTCAATACAACTTTCAGCAAATTCAAACTCAGCTGCCGAATCTGTAAATTTCTGATTTAGAAAGTTTTCAATTTCATTCAGGTTGTTTTCTGTGAACAGATTTACAACCCTTTTATAACGGGCTTCTAATACAGGTATTTCTTTATTTATATCACGGAACACATTCAGGAAGTGCTGTGCTTTTTCTTTGTCCCTGTCTGTATAAATTCCCAATGCTTGTTGCAAATGTTTGGTAATGCCTATGTAGTCAACAATAAGCCCAAAAGTTTTGCCCTTTTTGGTTCTATTTACCCTTGTTATAGCCTGGAACAAATCATGTTCTTTCATGATTTTGTCCAGATACATTACTTGCTCAACAGGTGCATCAAAACCAGTTAATAAGCGGTCGCAAACGCATAAAATCCCAATTCCCGTTTCGGGCTTTTTGTATTGTCCGCCCTCTTCCTGCGAATAATCAAAGTCTTTTTTGAAGTTGTTTACTGCATCCCAATCTTTGGCTTCACTTCTTGCCTTACTGATATAACCGGGTTCATTATTACCCATACTTGAAACTACCGCAGCGACTTTCAAAAATTCCAGTTGCTTAATTCGTTCATCATCTCTTTCGCCATCGGGCAAGGCTTTCAATTCAGCAATTTTGTTCTTGATGGCGGTTTCCAGTTCATACTTGTATCGAACGGCTGCTACAATGCTGGATGCAACCACTTGTGCTTTAAAACCATTCACCAAAATATCGGTGTAATAGTGTTCTACTATGTCTTTGGCTATTTCGGCAATGCGGTCTTTACTTTCGAGATAGGCAATGAACGAACCGTAACGTCTTTGAATTTCTTCTCTTTCCTCCTGTGTTCTTTTTTGAAACAGGTCTTCAAATTCAGCATCAAAAAGTTCTTTATCGTCAATTTTATCGTTGGTAACTTTCCCTATATACTTGATTTCAACGGTTGCTCTATCGGCAACAGCTTTATCAAATTTGTAGCTGTCAATCCACGGCTCACCATTTTCATCCGTTTTGCCACCAAAGCGTTCATGCGTTTTTATTTCGTGTCGTTCTGTTATCAAAGGTGTACCTGTAAAACCAATTCTTGTAGCATTAGGAAAAGCATTGAATAAATTGTCGCCCATATCTCCGCCTTGTGTACGGTGGGCTTCGTCAACCAATAATAAAACACGGTCGCTGTTATTAATGGTTTCAAATTTCTCGAATTTTGGTACAATTCCGGCATCAATTAACGATTGGGCAGAAACATTGTTGTTGGCCAAGAATTTGTGAATCATTACAATATTTAAATCTGCTGTATCATCGCTTAATTCGTTCAAATCGGCTTTGCAGTCGATAATTGACAGCGATTCGTTGGCGTATTTCAACGTGTCGGACAATTGTTCTTCCAAATCGATACGGTCAACAATTGAAACAATTTTCAGGTCTTTCAAATCATCAGTGCTGCGGAGTTTTCGGATAAGAAATACCATGGTCAAACTTTTTCCGCTGCCCTGTGTGTGCCAAACCACACCGCCCCTTTCGCGTGGTGTTGTGCCTTCCCGCAAGTTTCTTATAATTTTTCCAACGGCTCGGTATTGATTGTAACGAGCAACAATTTTCACTTCAACACCTTTTTTGATTTCTATAAAGAGTGTGAAGTGTTTCAGAATGTCCACCAATATTTCTTTGTTCAGCATGCCGTGAATCAGTACTTCTTGTCGTTCTTCGTTGGGTGGGTATTGAACTACTTTATATTCCTCGGGGAAAATATCAACCCAGTTATTGTAAAAATCGAAGTCGGCACTTATTGTACCTACACGGGCTTCCCTGCCATAAGTAATAATGCTGAACAGGTTATAATGGAACAACCTTTCTTCGCCTTCTTTTACACCGTAATCATCTTCTCTGGTATTGGCATAGCGGGTAACCTGCAAAAATGCTTCACTTAAAGGTTCAGCCACATCAAAATCTTTTGCTTCCACAACTACCAAAGGCAAACCGTTAAGGAATAAAACAATATCAGGGATAATGCCCTGGCGGCTTGCACCGGGGGTTAACAAGCGAAACTGATTGATGGCAATAAAGCTGTTCTTTTCGTAATTTCTGAAATCCACCAAACGAACCGTAGGGTTTATTTCTCCTGTCAGTTCATTTTTATTTACCGTTGTGCCTTTAATCAATAAACGGTGAATTTCTTTATTGGCTTCGTGTAGGGTTTTACCCGAAAAACTTTGAATCTCTGTAAGTAATTCATCAAGCTGTCTGTCAGTGAGCCATTCTCTTCCATCGGGTGTTTTATTAATCGCCTTAATACTATCTTTAAAAACCTGAGGCAGCAATACCTGTTTAAAATTTTCTCTTAAACTTTTCGAAGGTTCCTGCGGAACGCCAATTCCCTGGTCGATAACCTGCCAACCCAACTTGCGGAGTTTATCGAGAAATGGTTTTTCAACGTTGATGTATTCGGCCATAATTATTTCCGATTATTAGTTAGGTATGCTTGCTCCGGATGATTAATCATTTCGGGATGCAGATATTTTAATTTTTTTTCTGCAATCATTTTGCTAAGGTATTTCCGTTTAAAATAAGATTCTTCTTTCTTAAAATATCCGGCAATCTCTGATGCTTTTATGGGCTTCCATTTGCATAAATCCATTATGATTGCCTCAACTTTAGCTTTATCATGCTCCCTTTTTTTCAATGCGCTTATCCGTTCTAAAATTTCAAGGGGTGGTGTGCTTAAATCCGGAGCTGGTGTGCTTAAATCCGGAGCTGGTGTGCTTAAATCCGGAGCTGGTGTGCTTAAATCTGGAGGTGATGTACTTATTAATCCATCACCGGCCACATAATAAGTTGCCTTTCCTTTTCCCTTGGATTTCAACAGGTTATATGTTTTTAGTAGCCTTAAGTCATTGCTTGCTTTAAGTGTATCGCAATCAGCCATTTGGCGGTAGGTGGTATTGTCAATAGCTCCAACCTCTCTCACAAAAATGAGTGCCTGTTTTTGGCTGTCTGCAAGGTCAAATCTTTCAAACCGTTTCAGCCATTCTAAATCATTGGCATCAAGAAAATGATGTAAAAGTAAACGGGAGGTGAATTCATTGTTTTCACGGCTCGATTCAAAAGTAGGGGGCACCAGGTGAGCAGCTTGCATTAATCTACGCATGGCTCTGATACCCGAACCTTTTGTTTCGGCCAGATTGGTATCGTGAAATACAGCAGCAATGAATGGGTTACGGGTTTCGCTTCCGGGAAGTCCTAATTTTTCCTCTGATTTTAATGAAAATCCGGGGTTGATGATTTCAATACGATTATCGTAACGAATGATTTGCGTGGGGCGGTGTTCACGATACGAACGGTGCATCAACGCATTCACAATGGCTTCCCGAAGTGCCTTCATGGGCAGCCCGGTTGAAGCAGCTTGAACGTCATCTTCGGGCAACAAAAATCCTTTTGGTAAATCGGCATTAATGGCATCTATCAAACGATACAACACTAATATGAGCGGTCCTCTCATGTCAATGGTGGTAAAACGTTCGTCAGGATTTTCAACCCAAACATTGCCCGGAACACGAATGTAATCGGCACGCAGCATGGGGAAAGTGCTACGTTGTATTTTTGAATTGCCAAAAAGTAAAAGCCCGGCAATATTTAATTCGGTTGGATTTTCTTTATTCACACAACCCAAAGCTTCTAACAGTTCGTTGTCGGAGTAAGCAAGTTCTTCGGCAGCCGGATTTACTTTTTCACGAAGCAAACGATAACGCTTTAAAGCATTTTCATCTATATCGGCAAGCGTTGTACCCTTTACCGGTGTTTGGTCGTAGCTTCCGGTGTCCTGATAAAACACATGCATATCATCATCGGTGCAGTGCTGGTCGGTGCTGCCTATTCTCCGTAATGCACCGGATGGTAATCCTTTACTTTTAAAATATAGTGGCTTTTGCTTGGCAGGTAATTCATCTACCCAAATTTTCAGAACAGGTTGCCCGTTAATTTTTTCAATGGTCATTGTCGGCCGGACAGGTATATTAAACATACTGGCACATTGCGTAGCTATATCGCTTTGAAGCTTGTCCGGATCCGGCATTGGGTCCACTTTATATTGTGTTGCTGCCGAGGCTGAATCATCTGCACTAATGCTCATTAAAATATAGCCTCCCCCTAAACCGGGTTCATTTGAATAAGAACATACTGTTTCCATTATGGAAGTGGTAGTATCTCCTACACCTTTGGCTTCTATCCATGGACACTCGTCTGTGTCATTCAGTATTTCAAATAGTTCTTCTGCGGTATAGTCCATTGTCTGAACCTTTGATTAAAGTTGATTTTTATGATTAAGCTTCTTTTTGTATTGCTGACCAAACTTTGGATTGATGAGCCGTCTGTATTCTAAACTTTTTGCTCCGAAGTTTATAAGCAAGCCAATTTCAAGATTGTATGCCTCCAAATAATTAATTGCCTGAGCCAGGTGAACATCTTCCAGTTTGGTTAATGCTTTGAGTTCAACAGAAACTAAACCACCTACAAGAAAATCAACTCTTCTTGTTCCTATTTGCTCCTCTCTGTAAAAAATCGGCATTTCATGTTCACGGCTAAATTCTATACCGACTAATCGCATTTCAATTTCTAAAGCCCTTTGATATATCACCTCTTGAAAACCATTGCCCAAACGCTTGTGCACTTCCATCGCACAACCAATGATTTTGCCGGTTAGCTCAGAATACTTGTAAGTTGTCTGAACCACTGGTTTTTGTGATTTCTGTGATTCATCAGATTTTATTGGCTGGTTTTCATTCATCATAGTCAATCATTTAATCTGGTTAATCAAAGGTTCAGACTTTTCTTCCCACTCAACAAATCCTCCATCAATCCCTTTTTAAGGCTTTGCATTTTTTGCAAGTAGGTTTGCTCGGTTTGGAGTTTGTTGTCTATTGCTTTTAATCGTTCTGAAATTTTTAGTGCTTCTGTTTTTTCTGCAATTGGCAATAAGAATTCAGAGAATTGACTTTTGTTGACAATTGGAACGGCTTGTAAACCTGTTTCTCTTCGGAATTGCGGCTCATTGTATAACATCATTGCGTAGAAAAAGTAAAATGACAATTCTGGGTCAAAGCAGATTACAGAATTAATCTGTTGGTTTGTGCATCCTTCTTTTGCTAACAAAGCCATTTTACCGATAGTTGAACCTATGCAAACAACACAGATTGAATTTTCAGGAAGTTTTCTTGTTACATCAAAACCGCTTTGGGTTAGTTTTTTTCCTGTTTCTTGAATGAAAAAGTTG
>CAZQSR010000136.1:0-5733 GCA_964596145.1 uncultured Ignavibacteriaceae bacterium | reverse complement strand
CTCTGTCTTTAAAAGTATAACAATCTTTTTTTAGACAGAGTTCATTTTACGCCCTTTAAGGGCTTGCAAAAGAGCTGCAATTTCCCAACGCTCTAAACCTCTTGACTTGAATACTTCTTATTATCAATTGGAATAGGTTTGTTTTCACTATTTATTGCTGCAAATGTAAATAAAGCATCAACAGCTTTCTGTCTATTATCAGAATACATATCTTCAATGTATATTTCTACTTGAATTTCAATCTTAACATTTCTTATTTGTGATACCTTTCCAATAATTTCAGCAATTGTACCTGATTTCATTGGTAATAAAAATTGAACTTTCTCAGCCGAAACAGTAACCATTTTCTTTCTTAAAAATCGAATTGCAGTAATATATGCCACTTCATCCATCCATTGCATGGCTGTTCCACCAAATAAAGTATCGTGGTCGTTTAAAGTATTTGGGAAAATGACTTTAAATTGTCTTGTTTCTGATTTCATTATCCTGCCATCCATAAAATTATTTTTCTGCAAATATAAAATAAATTTGCAAAATGAACAATAGTTCATTATCTTTGCAACGAACTATTGCTTAATATAAATATGTCTCCAAGAATAAAAGTACTTAGAAAAGTTTCAGATCCTCCAGTAATAAAAGGGTTTAAGCCTTATGGTCCAGAATCTGAAAAGCAAAATCTGGAATTTGTTAACCTATTTTATGAAGAATACGAAGCCTTGCGTTTAAGCGACTATGACATGCTTAATCATCATCAGGCATCTGTTATGATGGGTGTTTCCAGACCCACTTTTACAAGAATATATGCTTCTGCTCTTCAAAAAATCGCAAAGGCATTTGTTGAAGGCAGACAAATCTCTATCGAAGGAGGTAAAGTTTATTTCGACAGCGACTGGTATCATTGTAAAAAATGTAGGTGTTACTTCAATAATCCTGAGAAAGAAAAACCTGTTGAGAATTGTCCGCTATGCGGCAGTCAACGTGTTAATAAATTTGATTATGAGAATATTTATGAAGATGTTATTGATAAACACTGTGAAGATTTATGCATATGTTCAAACTGTGGATTTGAGCAAGAACATCAATACGGGCAACCATGTAGCCGGCAAATATGCCCTCAGTGTCAAAGTCTGATGAAAAGAAAAGGAAGTTACAATTGCAGAATTTTTTAAAATTAATATTATGAAAGTTGCTATCACTTCTACAGGAAATACCTTAGAATCAACTATCGACCAACGATTTGGTCGTTGTTCTTATTTTGTGGTTTACGATACAGAGAGTAAAGCCATGGAGTTTATTCCTAATCCGAACAAAGATGGGGAAGATGGTGCTGGACCAGCATCTGTTCAATTAGTTGCATCTCGTAATGTAAATAAAATAGTATCGGGTGAATTTGGAATGAAAATAAAAACGCTTTTAGACAGCTTGAAAATTCAAATGATAATTCTAAAAGAGCCAGAAAAAAAGATAAAAGACATCATTCAAATGTTAAACCATTAATAATTTAAGAATATGCCAAAACTTGATGGAACTGGTCCCGAAGGAGATGGTTCTCGCTCCGGACGCAAATTAGGAAGATGTAGTAAAGCCACCGATGAGGAAAAATTACAAAAACTCGGAAAAGGAATGGGTAAAAAACGAAATTCCGGGGGCGGAAAAGGAAAAGGGAAACGCTTAAAAAGCGGAAAACAATAATATAAACCATATAAAAAGGAGGTCATTATGCCAGGATTTAATCAAACAGGTCCAATGGGACAAGGTCCTATGACAGGCCGGAGAATGGGACGTTGCACTAATTTCGGTGCAAATCTCAAAGATCAAACTGCCGGAACAAAAGAAAACCCCAATGAGAATTTTCCTGAAAACTTCCAGGGAAGATGGTTTGGTTTTGGACGAGGCAGAAGCGGACGAGGTTTTGGAATGGGAAGACAAAACCATTTTAGAGGCGGTTGGTAGTTTCATTGCGAAGAAAACAGAATGTCGTCTGTTTATTTTCAAAAAAGAGTATAAAATTTAAAAATATTTATTATGGAAAATCACGAAAACATTGCAATGCCACGTATTGGTGAAAAAGCACCTGAATTTAAAGCGGTAACAACACAAGGCGCAATCAATTTCCCTTCTGATTTTAGTGGAAGTTGGGTAATTCTTTTCAGCCACCCTGCTGACTTTACCCCTGTTTGCACTTCTGAGTTTATGACATTTGCATCAATGGAAAAACAATTTAACGAAGCAAACTGCAAACTTGTAGGACTCTCTGTCGATGGCTTATATAGTCATATTGCTTGGCTTAGAACCATCAAAGAAAAAATCGAATACAAAGGAATGAAAGATGTGGAAGTAAAATTTCCTTTGATTGAAGATATTACAATGGATGTAGCAAAAAAATACGGAATGATGATGCCGGGCGAAAGTAGCACAAAAGCTGTTAGAGCAGTATTTTTTATCGACCCTATAGGAATTATTCGTGCAATTATATATTATCCATTGAGTTTGGGTCGCAATTTTGATGAGTTGTATCGTGCACTCATTGCCATGCAGACTGCCGATGCTTTTTCTGTTGCAACACCCGCTGATTGGCGTCCGGGTGATGAAGTAATTGTGCCAACCGCCGGTTCTTGTGGCGTTGCCAAAGAACGCATGGAAGACAAGAATGTTAAATGCTATGACTGGTTTTTCTGTACAAAACCTATAAGCAAAGAAGAAATTGAAAAAACAATTTTTAAAAAGTAATTCTATGAATAGGAAAATTGCTATACCTATGGAGAATGGAGTATTATGCGCCCATTTCGGACATTGTCAAACATTTGCTATTGTAAATGTTGAAAATAATGTAATAACTGAAGTAAAAGAAGTCGTGCCGCCGGAACATGTTCCCGGCTTATACCCGAAGTGGATCGCTCAATTTGGCGTAACCGATGTGATTGCAGGTGGCATGGGGCAACAAGCAATTATACTTTTCAATCAGCAGAATATAAATGCTTTTGTTGGTGCTCCTGTAAAAACAGCTAAAGAACTTGTTACCGATTTTTTAGCGAATAAGTTAAGCCTTAGCGCTAATTATTGCAATCATGATAAAAATCATGAACATGGCAGTTGCCAACATTAATTTGTTTTCCGAGATAGATAAACGTTGTAAAACATGTTTCCTGAAAACGTATCAGCTTTTGTTCGAAAAGTTTAATGTGAATTTAGCTCATCGTCAACAGTTTACATCGATTTATCAGGAAACTATATTGCAGAGTCAACATCTTTCAAGCCCTGAAATACAAAGGGAGCTGAATAAAGCATTTTGTCGAATTATAAGCGTTAAAGATCCTTTTTATGAGGAAAAGGCACAAAGCAATCGTATTGCCTTAGAACTTTATAAAGAATGGAAGCCCAAAGTGCTATCGTCAATCGATCCGTTTGATTTAGCACTGCGGCTTTCTATTGCCGGAAATATTATGGATTACGGTGCAAATAATAAATTTGATATTCATGAAACAATTAAAACTGTTTTAACAGCCCCTTTAGCTATTGACCATTCAACAATTCTTAAAAACAAAATTAGAAAAGCAAATAAAATATTGGTTTTGGGAGACAATGCTGGCGAAATAGTATTTGATAAGCTTTTTATTGAGACGAGTATGCATCATGAAGTTTTCTACGCTGTAAAAGGTGCTCCTGTATTGAATGATGTCACTACCACAGATGCTAAAGAGATTGAGATGCATTTGATTGCTGATGTCATCTCAAACGGATTCGATGCCCCTTCAACGGTATTGAATAAATGCACCAAGGAGTTTCTGGATGTTTATTTTTCATCTGATTTAATAATTTCAAAAGGTCAGGGTAATTACGAAGGATTGATGGGAACGAACGATACTCGTATATTCTTTCTTCTGGTGGCAAAATGCGATGTTATTGCGGAAAAGCTTAAAGTGAATATTGGAGATTTCATTATTTATCATAATACCTAATGAATATGGAATTTACTGTAATTGTATTAGCATTGTTTTTAGCCAGTTCAGGTTGTTTGATTATTGCAAGTTCAATGCTTTTATTAGATGATAAGAAATTAAAAAATGTTTCAACCTATTTATTGTATGTTGCAAGTGGAATATTATTGGGTGCTGCATTTTTGGGAATGATACCTAAAGCGGTGGCATTAGCCGAACCGATTAAAATAACAAGCTTTTTGTTAATCGGGATATTATTTCTTTTTGCCTTAGAAAAATTTGTGTTGTGGCGAAATTGTGGAAACAATGATTGTGACCGCCATACCCATGCATCTTCATCGGTAGCTCTTGTGGGCGACGCATTTCATCATGTCATTGATGGTATTGTAATCACATCTTCATTTTTGATTTCTATTGAAGTAGGAATAATGGTAAGTATTTCAGTAGCATTCCATGAAATCCCTAAATCAATGGGTGATTTGAGTATTCTGATTAAAAATGGTCTTTCCCGGAAAAGAGCTTTCTGGTATAAAGTGTTGTCAGTAAGTCCTGCATTGTTCTTCGGGATTTTGGCTTATTTCTTATCCGATTCGTTAAAAAATATCGTTCCTTATGTACTTGCCTTTTCTGCAGCCAGTTTTTTATACTTATCCATGGCACAACTTATTCCTGAAATGCACCGGAAAACATCCTTAAAAGATTCATTAAACCAAATAATACTCATTTTATTTGGGATAGCCATTATTTATATAAGCTTACATTTAAAATAAATCAGTATGCAAAAAGTAAAAATCGGTATTATTATTTGTGACCGCTACCATACTTGTGCCGGTGGTAAATGTTTCAGAGCTTTTGAAAACCGTGAAGGAGCTTTTGAAATGTATAAAGATAAAGAAGTAGAACTTGCAGCCTACACTACTTGTGGCGGCTGTCCTGGCGGAAATATTGAATATGCTCCCGAAGAGATGAAAAAAAACGGAGTAACGCATATTCATTTCGCAACCGGATTTTTGGTTGGCTACCCTCCTTGCCCTTATATGGAGCATTTTGAAACATTCATTGCTGAAAAGTATGGAATGAAAGTCATTTTTGGAACCCATCCCATTCCTCAAAAGTATTTTCTTACGCACCAAAAAATGGAAACCTGGAATACTTCATTTTTAAAAAAAGCCATTTCATTAACGATAAATAATGAAGCAACCCGATTAAATTATGATTAAACCCTCAAACATAAAGATTGCCATTGCCAGTGGGAAAGGGGGTACAGGAAAAACTTTTGTTTCTACCAATCTATTTTATGTATTACAACAACAAAACTGCAATATAACTCTGGTTGATTGCGACGCTGAAGAACCTAATGACTGGGTGTTTTTTAGCGAAAAGAAAATAAAGACTGTTGAAGTAACCCAAAAAGTTCCTGTCATAGATGAAAGCAAATGTGCATTTTGTGGAAAATGCCACGAATACTGCAATTATAACGCAATTTTCATATTACCCCCTGCTAAAATTATTAAAGTAATCGAAGACTTATGTCACGGGTGCGGTGCTTGTTCAGTAGCTTGTAAATTTGATGCAATACGTGAAAAAAACGTTTCTCTTGGAGCCGTAAGTCGATTTATTAATACCGAAAAATCAACAATTATCGAAGCCAAGATGAAAGTAGGAGTTTTTTCACCGGTTTCGGTAATTAAAGAAGCTATAAAAGAGGCTGGAAACAATGGAATTATACTATTTGACTCGCCTCCGGGTACTTCATGCCCATTTATTCAGACAGTTGCTGTAGCCGATTATGTTA
>CAZQSR010000135.1:0-5743 GCA_964596145.1 uncultured Ignavibacteriaceae bacterium | reverse complement strand
AAGCTCATGCTGCTGATGTGTACGCAGGCTTTATGGTTTTAGCTGATAATATTATGGCTTTGAAAATAGCACCCTTAAGGATAAGAAGCTATATCGATTTGGCTAATAAGTCAATTTCGAAAGATTATTACTCATTAAAGGATTGGCTTCGTACAATTACCCCAGAAAAAAGGCAAAGATATTTGGGCTACCTTGCACAAGACCCAATTGTGGTTGACAATCCTGCATATTATTTTAACGATATAGAAGCTAAGGGTTTTGGTTATGCAGTAAATAATGATTTATGTTCTGTAAGTTACTCAACGAATAACTACTGGTGTGATGATTCCTATGTTGTTCAGCGTTTGGCTAATCATGAAAATGAACCGGATGTTGAGATAGATGAGGTTACAGTAAATCACTGCTTATTGAAAGACTATGAAAACACGGATGGAGTAGTAACGCAAAGAATTAACCATATAGAATACCTTCTAAGCGAATATAAAAATAAGCAGGAATTAAAATTAAAATCGCTTGCGAGCATCGATGAATTATGGAATAATCGGTCAATGCTTTTTCCGTATTTAGATTTTAGCCCTGAAGTTTTGAATCAGATAAGTAACTATGGTTCTTTAGAAAACGCATCCCTTCAAAAATCAATTTCTTATTTGTTTAGATTAAATAATCATATACAAGATGTTTTTCAGGGGAAATCCAATTTTGTTGATTTACCTGGAGATGTAAGTAATGATAGTGAAGCTACCTTAAATATGTTCGGTGAGGAAAGAAATCTTCCGACTCATGATGGAGGTACATTTCAATATACACTTCACTCAAAGTTAGGCGGCAATTTAAGGATATACATGATGCCTCGAGCAACTGAACTCAGGATAACAATTGGATATATTGGGAACCACATGCGAACAAAAAATTTTAAGAAATGAAACCTTGGTTTAAGAACGTAACGCCACACAAAGACATTCAGGATGGACATTTAGATGAATCCATCTTTGCCGCTAACCTGGCAGAAGTAGCCGCAGGAACAGGTAGGGAAATTTACAACAGCCCCGAAATGTTTTTTAGCAAAACTTATTTCACAGCTGGTTTAAAAAACATTGCCCGCAGAATGGTGCAAGGGCTCAATGGCGGTCAGGATGCAGACAACCGGGTAATTAGCCTGCAAACCGGTTTTGGTGGTGGTAAAACCCATACTTTGATTTCATTATACCATTTAGCCAAATGGGGTAAAAAAGCTACACAGAGTGAACATACCAATGAGTTATTGGCAACGACCGGTGAACCCAAATTTGATTCTGCCCATATTGCAGTTTTTACAAATACCACCAATGACCCAGCACAAGGCCGAAACGTGGATGGCATTAACATTAAAACGATATGGGGTGAATTGGCCTATCAGTTAGGCGGCAAATCGGCCTATGAAATTGTACGGGTAAATGATGAAAAACTAATTGCACCCAAAGGTCTTTTCAAAAAAGTACTGGAGCAATGCAAACCAGCTTTGATACTCATAGATGAGTTGGCAGATTACTGTGTGAGTGCATCAGCCGTAAAAGTGGAGGCGAGCAACCTGAGCGACCAAACGGTGAGTTTTATGCAGGAACTTACGGAGGCTGTATCAGGCGCTGACCATTGTGTATTGATAGCCACGCTACCGGCAAGTGCCCAAGAACTGGCCGCTTCTCCGGTTTCATCACAAATCTTGACCGCCTTGGAAAACCGTATTACCCGTGTAGGAGCAAACATGAAGCCGGTAGAAGATGATGAAATTTTTGAAGTTGTAAGAAGAAGGTTATTTGAAAACTTAGGTGATGCAGATGAAATTGAAAGAGTGATTTCATCCTACGCATTGATGTACCAAACCTTACTTACAGAAATTCCATCTTTTGCTATCAAGAGTGAATACCGTGAAAGACTAAAAAAGTCCTACCCTTTCCATCCCGAACTCATTGATATGTTCCGCTTGCGTTGGGCAAGTAATCCATTTTTCCAGCGTACAAGAGGCGTATTAAGAATATTAGCAGCCATTGTTTCCGACCTTTGGAGAAGGCAAAATTCACTTACTGGCAGTCAATTTCTGATTCACACATCCGATGTGATTTTAGCCAACGTAGAAGCATTAAGCAGTCAGATTACCATTTTAAATGGCCCGAGTTGGGATTCGGTCATCAATGCCGATGTTTCTGGTACAGCATCAAATGCTTTCAGAATTGATACGGATGTTAAAGAATTAGGTAAATACCAAATAACTCAAGGCATTGCAGCAACCGTGTTACTCGCCACATTTGGCAGTAAAGGTCAAAACAAAGGTATTGCCATTGATGAACTGAAACTATGCATGCTGAAGCCGGAAAGCTTTAATCACAATGACATCAACGGAGCCATTGACCGTTTGGAGGCGAATGCCCATTATTTGTATTACAGCACCACAGGACAAAAGCGTTTTTGGTTTGACACTACACCGAACATCAATATTCTTATCAATCAGGCAAAAGGAGATATAAAGAATACGGACATCCATGCCGAAATCCTGCGGAGAATTAATGAAAAAACCAAAGCTGTTTCTGGCTTCAATGTATTGGTTGACCCATCATCTGACTTGCCTGAGCAGATGAAACCTACGCTTATTATTCTTCATCCAAAATATTTGGCCAATCCCAATGAAGTAAACGGTCAAACCAAACCCATCATTGAAAAGCTGGCGACTAAAAAAGGAAATTCTGAACGGATTTACAGAAATACTATGCTTTTTATAGCAGCTTCTGAATTAGGTATTGGTAAACTACAAGACGACATCAAAAACTATCTCGCTTGTCAGAAAATCAGTCTCGAATACAATACCCAACTAAACACTGAACAGAAAGCAGATATTAAACGAAGAATTGATGACTCATCAAAGCAAGCCGAATCATCGTTGGTTTCTGCCTATTCCATTATGATTAAGTATTCTGCTAAAAGTGGTATCGAAACCATTGTAATGAAGCAATTTAAGGACAGCATTGATAGTCAAATCATCAACAATATTACCAACACACTAAAAGAAGAAGAATGGCTATTGGATGCTGTTGGCTTAAGTACGCTGCGAAACAACAATCTGTTACCAACAATTGAAAATGCTATAAAGACAAAAGACATCTACGAAGCTTTCCTGCGGTTTGACGACAAGCCAATGATTACAGGTAAAGAAGCTGTTTCAAGAAGTTTGCAGAAATATTGTGCCAACGGAGAGTTTTGCATCGCGACCGGTGACGGCTCTAACTTTACCCGATACTATTTACAAGAGACGATTCCGTTTTTTGATGTAGATGACATCACGTATTGGCTGGTTGAAAAATCATTGAAGCCTGCCCCACAAACAAAGACTGAGAACCCTTCTACAGAAACTACAAACAATAATGATAGCGGACAACCAAATTCCCTCAATGAACCAGAAGGAACAAAGGAAACAATAAATCATCCTGATGTTAAGACCGATTCGAAAAAATATAAATCGATTACCGTTTCAGGGAAAATCCCATTAGAACATTACACTCAATTGTTCAATAGTTTCATCATGCCTTTAGCACAGAACAACATTGAGATTGAAATAAAAATTAAAGGTAAGTCCACTCAGGCCAAACCGCTGACAGACGCAAGCCAAGAGTACAAGATTGTTAAAGAGTCAGCAAAACAATTAGGGTTAAACTTTAACGAAGAACTATGATAGCCACGCATTTGCAAGCACATTGCCAAAGCCGCAAAAGCCAACCCGCAGACCAAAGCTTTGTCAAAGAGCTTGCAAAGCCATCCCAAGAAAAAAAGAAATTTTAAAAATGCCCCACCGCACGACAAAAGACAATGAAAATGACAGCAACAAATAGACTGGCAAACCACGGCAGACAAGGAAGCACTGGTGGTAACAGGCGTTTGGCTCAATGGCGGGTGACGTAGTTAATTGAACATTCTACTTCGCATCATCTTTTGTGGTATATTGACAGTTTTGTGCTCCGAAATCCGCCACTGCGCCAAGCGCCAAAACGTTAGCGTTCATGCTAGGAAAAGACAAAGTAGAAAATTATGTGACATTGTATTAATAAAATTACTAACTTTGAAAAAAAATAATTATGGCGAGTATTTTTAATGAGTATCTTTCAAAACGACTTGGATTCATTGACTTACAAAATGAACTTCAACGCCTAATCACTGAATATAACAAGTATACAGGACATTACATGTTTGTTTATGCTTCTGACATCAACAAAGGAAGAAGCAGAGATATTGATGTTAGCATGGTGCAAGACGATTTTTATAATATTCAAGACATATTAAGAGAATCTACTCATAAAAAAATTGATTTTTACATTGAAACACCTGGTGGAAGCGGTGAAGCCGCTGAAGAAATTGCAAAATTTTTAAGAAAAAAATTTGATGAAGTAAATTTTGTTATTGCAGGTGAAGCAAAAAGTGCAGGTACAATATTAGTGCTTTCAGGGGACAATATAAGTATGACAGATACTGGGAGTTTAGGTCCTATAGATGCACAAGTGAGAATTGGTAGGTCAGTTGTATCAGCTCATGATTATAAAGAATGGGTTGATTTAAAGAGAAATGAAGCAGCAAAAAGCGGAAGTCTAAACCCTTTCGATGCAGTTATGGTTGCACAAATTTCTCCGGGTGAATTATATGGCGTTATTAATTCACTTGAATTTGCTAAAGACCTAGTTAAATGTTGGCTTGAAAATCATAAATTTAAAAACTGGGATGTAACTCGTGACTCAAAGACAGCAGTTACTCCGGAAATGAGAAAAGAAAGAGCTGTTAAAGTTGCAGAAATGTTTTGTGACCATACAACATGGAGAACACATGGTAGATCATTAAAAATTGAAGACCTTCAAGATGTATTAATAATTAATAGAATTGATGATGATCCAAAATTGGCGGAATTAGTCTATAGAATAAAAACTGTAATACGGCTTATATTTTCAGGATCTCCTGTTTATAAGTTATTTTACATTGACGATTTGAAAATATCAAAAACATTTTCAGTAAGTTCAAGCAGTAATTTACCTGCTGCCAATCCATTTACTCAACCACAAGGACAAGCTAAACCTATTGATGCTGTTGAATTAGATATTCAATGTCCGAAATGCGGAAAAAGACACAAGGTGAATGGTTATATGGACATAAATAGTAAACAAATCAATGATGCAAAACTTCCAACAAATGAAAATATTAAAGAAAATGATATTCTTGTTTGTGATGTTTGTAGTTTTGCATTAGATTTGAAACCTATAAAAAATCAAGTAGAGACACAAACAAAAAGAAAAGTAACCTTCAAATAATAAACAACATGGCTGAAACATTAAAAATAAAAGTTGACTTTGATGGTGAAACCACTAAAGCAATATTGAACTTCATTACAGAGACCCAAGAAGGAAAATATACTAAAGAAAAGCCAGATTTGACACAAATAACATATAAAAGACTTCAAATCCAAGAACAAGACAAAACTCATTCAATAGATGAAAATTGTGATGAGATTTTACATTTTGGTGTTTCTTATTAAAAAACTCGCCATTAAATAAAAGCACGAAACGCTAACAAAGGCTAAAATCAAGCGGGCGGAAAGTGCTAATATTAAAGGTATTGCAACTATTAAACTTTATCGCAGGTTGATAGTGATGTGCTCCAAAATGCCCGCCAGCTTTTAGCCTCGACCGTCAGACTGCGCAAAAACCTCCCCTTTCAGTCAACATTAATTTATCGT
>CAZQSR010000134.1:0-5809 GCA_964596145.1 uncultured Ignavibacteriaceae bacterium | reverse complement strand
ATTTATTAAATTTCTTTGAGGCTTGTTCAAGAAAATATTCGGCCAATAATTTAATGTCACCTTTTCTTTGATATAATGGTGGAAGCTGGATATAACCTCTATTTAAACGATAAAACAAATCTGCTCTAAATTCATTTTTATCAACAGCAGCAGAAAGATCTTTATTTGTAGCCGCAATAATTCTTGTGTTTAATTTAATTGGTTTTGTGCTACCAATTTTATAAATCTCACTGTATTGAATAACTCTTAAAAGTTTTCCCTGCAATTCTCTTGGCAGTTCACCAATTTCGTCTAAAAAAATTGTTCCATTGTTTGCTGCTTCAAAAAAACCAGTCTTGTCCTGAGTTGCTCCGGTAAAGGCTCCTTTTAAATGTCCGAATAATTCACTTTCAAACAAAGTTGAAGATATTGAAGCAAGATTTACAGGAACAAATGCAGCATTTTTACGCGGTGATAAATCGTGAATTTTTTTTGCGATTAAATCTTTGCCAGTTCCTGTTTCTCCAACAATTAAAATTGTTTCATCGGTTGGAGCAAATATTTCTATTAATTCAAAAACTTTATCCATTAAAGGAGATTGAGTAATAATTTCAGGAAAATTATCTCTGCATTTTTTTGATATTTGTTTTAAGCTTCGTAATGAATCTCTTTCCAGATTTATAATACGCTGTTCCAAACCTCTCTTAATTGTAAGCAGAAGCCTTTCGTTTTCCGGAGGTTTTACGATATATTCATAAGCTCCAAGTTTAACCGCAGTTAAAGCTGTGTCAACATTGTCAACTGCTGTTAGCATTATAACAGGAATCTGTGGATATCTCTGACTTATTCCTTCCAGCAATGTTAATCCACTTAATTCAGGCATCGAAACATCCAGGATTATAAGATCAAAAAGTTGATTTGAAAGTGCTGGCATTACATCTAATGGATTTTGTATAATTTCAACATTCTCATATCCACGATCCCATAACAATCTTCTCAATGAACGGAGAAAAGAAATTTCATCATCAACAATTAAGATTGAAACTTTTCGCATTTTACATATTCCTTTGGAAAAAACAAAACTACTGTTGTTCCTTTGTTAATTTCGCTATTTATATCAATTGAAAAACCCATGTTATGCATCAGGTCTTTTGACACGGACAAGCCTAAGCCGGTTCCTCCAGAGCCAGATTTGGTAGTATAAAAAGGATTAAAAACCATTTTAATTTTTTCGGGAGAAATTCCGCATCCATTGTCTGCGATTTCGAATAAAAGATTATTCTCTTTATCAAAATACGATTTAATAGTTATAGTTCCATTCACATTATCAATTGCATCAAGTGAATTTGCAATTACATTAATGATTACTTGTCCTAGCTTTAAGCTATTACCCAGTAAAAAAATATTTTGCGGAGGAATGTAATTTATGGTTATATTTTTCTTAGTAATTTGATAGTTTAACAATCGCAAAGCAGATTGAAATATATCATCAATTTTGAAATATTTTACTTCTGAAGGTTGATCAATGCGAGCAAAGTTTTTCAATTCATTTACAATAGCTGTTATTCTGTTGGAACCTTCTTTAAGGTCTGATATGAGGTCTTTTAAGTCAGTTTTAAATTTGGAGTAATCCAAATTTCCAATTTTAAATGATGGATTCTCCAAGGCATAGTTGTCGAGAATTGGAATTAATTCTTCAAATGTATTTTCAATATAAGCTAAGTTAAAAGAAATAAAAGAGTTTGGATTGTTTATTTCGTGCGCAACTCCTGCAACCAGTAATCCTAGAGAAGCCAGCTTATCTGCTTGTTGTAATTGTAATTGATATTCCTGCATTTGTAACTCTAGTTTTTTTATGCTTGTTATGTCTGTAATTCTTACAAGAAGAAAAAGTTTTTCTTTAAGCATAATTGGTGAAGCAAACACATCAAGATCAAGTTCTTGCTGGAATTTGTTTTCTAGTTTTACAAATTGTGGTCCTACGGATTTATTCCAGTTTTCGCCTATCAGATTTTTCCACAAACAATTTTCAATATTATTACACGTTATCTCAAAAAGCGGTTTGTTTTCTATTTCATCAAATTGATAACCAAAAAGATTTTCAAATTTTTTATTTGCAAAAATGACTTTAGCTTCCTTATTTATTATTACAAAAGCGTCTTCTGATGCTTCCAGAATAGATTTGTAGAGATATTCACTCTCTCTCAAAGCTTTGTCAGTAATATTTTTTATCCTTATCATCCTATTAACCTGTGCTGCAAATTTGGAAAGTTCATCTTTCCCTTCAACTGTTATTTCTACATTGTAGTCATCGGATTCAGCAATGTAATTAATTCGGTTTTCAACATCAGTTATTTTGGAAAAAATTTTGAAGTAAAGAAATATTGCAATAAGTGATGAGAGAATTACTGATAAAAGTAAAGCAATAATTAATAATTCACCAATCTCTTTTTTTGAAATTAAATTTGTGTCAGAAGTACTTGGACTAATCAAATAATAAAAAATACCGATTGCGCAGTAACCAATAAAAATTGTAACCGAAGAAAGTAATATCGTTTTTTTAATAAGTGACATATTATTTTTGTCTAAAAAATCGTGCCCGAAAATAATATAAGTTATTGGATTTTTGAATTTATTAAGTAAAACACTCGTTCGATTTTACAGGTAAAAATTACCGAAACAAGGAAGAAAATACGGACAATTAATAGAAGTCTTCATATTTGAATTGCAAAATGGTCATTTTTATGGGATTTTAAGCAAATTATTAATAACCAACACTGGCATTTCATTTGTCATAAATGAGAAAAAAGGTTTAATTAACTTGGGTCAACAACAATTACTTTTACTTGTTCTTGGCGTTATAATAGTAGGAATAGCAATTGTGGTTGCGATAAATGTTCTTGGAAATGCCTGGGTTGAAGCAAATAAAGACAATATGTACTCAGATTTAATGAATATTGGTTCTTTAGCTCAGCAATATTATGCAACGTTAAAGCAAGTTGGTGGTGGTGGACAATCATTTGTTGGATTTCAAATTCCTTCAACTTTATTGTCAACATCTAACGGAACATATACGCAAAGCAATGAAACCGAAAGCCAGATTACATTTACGGGCAAAGGTAATGTTCAGGACTCGGATGGAAAAGTTTATTTAATAGTTGTAGTTGTTACAAATAATAATTTGACTACAACTTCAATTTCAAAAGTTAGTCCATAAATTAATTAACAATCATTATAAACAAATAAAAGGAATCACAAATGGGTCAACAACAATTATTACTCATCGTTCTTGGTGTTATCATAGTTGGTATCGCTATCGTAGTTGGAATCAACTTATTCACCGCTAGTTCAGTTGAAGCAAACAAAGACGGAGTTGTCGCAGACAACCTTAATATTGCTTCATTAGCTCAACAATTCTACAAGAAACCAACCGCAATGGGTGGTGGAAATAATACTTTCACAGGTTTCACAATTCCATCTAATTTACAAACTACTGCAAACGGTACATATACCGCTGTTGTAGCAGCTGCTTCTGTTACCATTACTGGTAAAGGAAATGTTCAGGATGCGGATGGTAAGGTTTACCAGGTTGTTACTACTGTAACTGCTAATAATATTTCAACAGCAGCACCAACTAAAGTAAGTCCATAATTTTAATCCTAATTAAAATTTTATAGAAGGCTGTCTTAATGGCAGCCTTTTTTCTTTTAAAGAAATTAATATTTGTAATATGCTAATATTAGATAATTAAATTTTATTTCTTATTTTTAGTTTACTAATTTTTAACGATGCAAGAAAGAAAATATGGTTGAATGCCGATTCTCTGCAGAGAATGTTAATGGTAAAATTATTGGTGGTTCTATCACAGCCGATTCTTATAGCGATGCTAAAAAAAGAATAAATGAACTTGCTACAAAGAATCATCTAAAGATTCTTAAAATTGAAAAAAAATCCGGCTACCTTTACAAAGCCCGAAAAGGGAATGAAAAGCCAATAAAGGGCGAACAAAAAGCATTTAGCAAAGAAGAAGTAATTGAGGCTCTTACAAGACTTGGCTATAAAAATATCACAGTAAATAAAGTACTTTTGGATTTCAATGCTAAACCACCTAATGCTGACATTGTTACTTTTGTTAAAATCAGTGCTGAACTGCTTGAACAAAAACTTTCCTATGGTGAAATTCTTACTCTCTTGATTAATGATACTCAAAACAAAACATTAAAAGAAACATTAAGAGATATCAATGCCGAGCTAAAGAAAGGTACTGATAGTCAAACAGTGTTTTTAAGGTATCAGTCTGTGTTTGGGAAATTTACTGCATATATGCTTGGACTAGCATCTAAAAGCGGTAATATGGTGGAAATATACAAAGCAACAGCAAAATTTTTAGAAAGACAACAGGAGTTCAGAAAAAATTTAAGAAGTGCATTAATCAGCCCAATGGTGACAATTGTCGTTCTGCTTGCTGCGGTAATGTATTACGTGGGATATATTTTCCCTGAAACAGCAAGAATGTTTGTTCGTTTTAAAATTGATTTACCCCCAATGACGGCATTCACTCTAAAGTTTAGTGATTTCCTTACCGAAAATATGGGTATAATTCTTGCAATATTTTTAATACCTGCAATTGTTATATGGCGATTAGCAAAAACGCCCAAAGGACAATTGATCGTAGATGGAATGATGTTTAAGTTGCCTATTATGGGAACTTTAATTCATAAGACAGCTATTGAAGTTTTTTGCAGAGTGTTTTATACTCTTTATAGTGGTTCTGCTGAAAGCATTGAACCAATTAGAATTGCAGCAGAAGCCACTGGAAATCTTCATTTTGAAAACAGAATAAAAAATGTGGCAATTCCATTGATGATTAAAAAAGGAATTGGTATTACTGAAGCTTTTGAACAGAGCGGTGTTTTTACCGATACAACAATAAACAGATTTCATTCTGGTGAAGAAACAGGAACAATTAAAAATACTGCATTGCAGCTTGCAAATTATTATGAAAGCGAGACAGTGTATAAACTTAAGAATATTATCGAATTGATACAGGTTATTATAGCAATGATTATTATGATTGTAATGATTGCTTTAACTTTAGTCTCTGCTGAAACGGCTACAATAAAACCAAAAACTCCTGGAATGAGTGAGTTGCTATTTCAAATTAAAAATTATTTTTGGGTATGATTGATTCAAATTTAGAATACACAGATAAGATTGGTTATCTTCTCTTCAAGAAGGGAATAATTGATGCTTCAGTACTTGAAAAAGCTTTAACTGTTAAAAGTAATGAAACAGGAAAGATTAAAAGAAGCATTGCTCAAATTTTAGTTCAGGATTTTAACTTTGATCACGATTTGATTTTCCGTGAAGTTGCAACACTTTTTGCTTTCCGTGAACTTGATACAAGTATAAACGAATTTACTCCTGAAAAACTTGAACGAATAAAACAAATGATAAATGCAACCGGTGAAGAGAATAAAGATTTTATGATAAAACACAAAATTATTCCTCTCGGTTTTGATGAGAAACAAAAAGATAAATTAATTCTTGTTGCGATTGATCCAACAGAAAGGTCCATTCCTAAAATTGCATTTAATCTAAGTGCAAAAAAATATGAAGTCCTTTACATTAAGAAAAAAGAACTTGATACTTTAATCGAAAAGCTTTTTCCTCCAGAAAATGTATTCTTAAAACAACTTGAAGAAATGCCTTCGGATATTGAAGTTGAAGAAGGAGTAGAAAAAAGTTTAAGTGAAGAAGAGCTTGATGCCGAAATTAATAAAAGTGCTTTAATAAATCTTGTTGAGGCCGCGCTTGTTGAAGGTGTAAG
>CAZQSR010000133.1:0-5878 GCA_964596145.1 uncultured Ignavibacteriaceae bacterium | reverse complement strand
CCCGCACCAGTAGCACCTACAATTGCTATTGTGTCGCCAGGATTTATTTTGAATGAAATATTTTTCAGAATATATTCATCGTTATTATACGCAAAGCATACATTCTTAAATTCAATCTCTCCTTTAATTTTTTTTGGCATTACTGGATTTGCAGGTTCTGGAATAATAGTGTCATCATCGAGTAGTTTGAATATTCTTTCGGAGGAAGCCATCGCAGTCTGAAGTATATTATATTTTTCGGATAAGTCTCTGATTGGTCTGAAAAACATTTCTGTATATTGTATAAATGCAAACAGGGTTCCCAGTGTTAAAGTTTTTTGTACTACCTCTCCACCGCCGTACCAGATTATAAGTCCAATTGCAATAGAGCTAAGGAATTCAACTGAAGGATAAAAAACAGCGTAAAAGAAGATAGATTCAATATTTGCCTTTTTATGATCTCTATTAATTTCAGAAAATTTTTTCTGTTCTTCTTTTTCTTTATTAAATATCTGAACAACAGATATTCCGGTTATGTGTTCCTGCATATAAGAGTTTAATCTTGCAAGATGGAATCTAACATCTCTGTAGTTTTCTCTTACTTTCTTTCGAAATAAAAATGTTCCATAAAATAACAAGGGAAGGACAGAGAGGGTTACAAGTGTAAGTTTCCAATCAAGAAAAAACATAAATCCAAGTATCCAGAACACTATAAAAACATCTCCGAAAACCATAATTATTCCTGATGAAAATAATTCATTCAGAGATTCAATGTCATTAGTAACGCGTGTTACAATTCTGCCAATTGGGGTTTTATCAAAAAACTTTGCAGCAAGTTTTTGTGTATGAGAAAAAAGCCGCATCCTTAAATCAAGAATGGTCTTTTGTCCCAGGTATTGTGTTGAATATGTTAAAAGATATTGTACAAATGATTGGAGCAAGAGGGAAACAAACAGCAATGTAGTAATTAATAATAATCCATTGTAGTTACTATTTGCGATATCATTATCAATGGCAATTTTAGTTAAATAAGGTCGCACAGGACCCAAAGCGGCAACAATTATATTCAGCAGAATAGCAGCAATCATATAACGCTTATACGGCTTTACATAAGTCAACAACCTCTTCATTAAACGAGAGTCATATGCTTTTCCTAATATTTCATCGTCCTGTTTGTAATCTTGTGACATTATTGGTTATCTGCCGTTATTCCTAATTAATTGATTTCTTCCAGTTCTTTTTCAAGAAGTTGTTTGTAATAAATATCTGCATAAATTTTCCCAAGTGAAATTAATTCTTCGTGTGAACCCTGTTCGGCAATTACACCTTTGTCTATTACTATAATCTTGTCTGCATTTTTTACGGTTGAAACTCTGTGACTGATTATAATTGTTGTTCTGCCGGACATAAATTGTTTAAGATTTTTTAATATCTCTTCTTCGGTATGAGTATCAACTGCAGAAAATGAATCATCAAGAATTAAAATTTTTGGATTAACCATAAGTGCTCTTGTAATTGCTGCTCTCTGCTTTTGTCCACCGCTTAACGTAATTCCACGTTCTCCAATTACTGTTTCGTATTTGTCGGGGAAATCATTTACATCTTTACTGAACTGTGCTATCTCTGATGCATTAATAATTTGAGTTTCATCAGCTTCCGGAAATCCGTAAGCAATATTATTTTTTATTGTATCTGAAAAGAGAAATGTTTCTTGCTGAACCATTCCGATATTTTTTCTTAAAACAGAAAGAGGAATTTTTTTGATGTTAATTCCATCAATTAAAATTTCTCCCGAAGTTACATCAAATAATCGTGGAATCAGGTTGACAAAAGAAGTTTTTCCGCATCCCGTATAGCCCATAATTGCGAGAGAAGTGCCCTGTGGTACTTTAACAGAAATGTTTTTCAATACAAAAGGAAGATTGTTATTATAACGAAATGATACATTATTAAATTGAATTTGACCGTTAATAGAAGTAACTGTATGATCGGTTTCGTTTGAATCTTCAATTTCAAATTTCTCGTTCCAAATTTTATTTAAACGTTTCATACTTGCTTCAGCTTGCTGAATTATATTTATCACCCAACCAAAAGCAATCATTGGCCAGATTAAAATTCCAAGGTATATTACTAAAGCAGTAATATCACCAAGTAAAAGTTCACCATTAATAACTTTTAAACCACCTGCCCAGATAACAATAATTATTGAGACACCTGTTATTAAAAAAAGCACTGGTTGAAACAATGCCTGAACTTTTACAAGTCTCATATTTTTTTGCAAGTACTCTTTGCTTAGTTTTCTAAACTCTTCAATTTCACTTTCTTCTCTTAAATAGGATTTAATCACTCTTATTCCCGAAAAATTTTCCTGGGCTTTTGTTGTTAGTTCAGAAAACTTTTCCTGTATTGCGGTAAACCTTGAGTGAACTTTTTTCCCAACTTTGTAAACAAGGTAAGAGAGCAGAGGGAGTGGAAGCAACGAATAAAGTGTTACACTAAAACTAATTGAAAACATTATTGAGATAACTATCAAAAATCGAATACCGGTATCTATTGAATACATTACAGCCGGTCCAATAAACATTCTTACTGCGTTAATATCATTAGTAGCGTGAGCCATAATGTTACCCGTCGAAGTATTCTGAAAATATTTCAATGGCAGCATTTGAATATGTCTCCAGAAATCGCCTCGTAAATCATATTCTATCTCCCGCGATACAACAATTATTGTTTGACGTATCAGGAACCTGAATATTCCTGAGAGGAAAGAAGTTCCAACAATAAGTAATGAGTATTCAATCAAACTTTGATAGCTAACAGATTTTTGTAAAGTATTAACAGCATTTTTAATCAATATTGGAATATAGACGGTTCCTATGTTAGATAGGATAATGAAAAGCATTCCAAGCAGAAGTTTGTTTTTGTATCTTAAAAAATATTTTTTTAGTGTAAAAAGATTATCCATATAAAAATTAAAAAAGATTAGCTCAAATGAACTAATCTTTTTATTGTAATAAAAGTTCCTGATTAATTAGTCTATTATTTCAAAGCCTGTATATTTTTGCAATACTTTTGGAACAATTATTTTCCCTTCGGGAGTTTGATTGTTCTCGAGCAATGACACCATCAGTCTGCTTGTAGCAAGACCACTTCCATTAAGAGTATGTACAAATTCTAATTTTTTATCAGATTCTTTTCTGTAACGTATATTCGCTCTTCTTGCCTGAAAGTTTTCGAAATTAGAGCATGAAGATGCTTCAAGCCATTTGTTTTCTGCAGGGGACCAGGTTTCAATGTCATAACATTTTGCTGCAGAAAAACTTAAATCGCCGCTGCAAAGCATTAAGATTCTATAGGGAACATTAAGAGCCTGCAAAATATCTTCAGCATCACGAACTAAGCTTTCTAATTCCTCGTATGATGAATCGGGTTTAACAAATTTTACCATTTCAACTTTATTGAATTGATGAACACGTAAAAATCCTTTAGACTCCTTTCCATACGAGCCCGCTTCTCTTCTGAAGCATGCGGAATAGCCAACAAATTTAATCGGTAAATCTTTTTCATTTAGAATTTCATTTCTGTAAATATTTGTAATTGGTACCTCTGCAGTAGGAACAGGGAAGAGGTCATCTTTTGTAATACAATACATATCATCTTCCATTTTAGGTAGTTGACCTGTTCCTTTCATAGAGTCTCTGTTAACTAAAAATGGTGGAAAGATTTCTTTATAACCATGATGTTGAAGATGATAATCGAGCATAAAATTTATCAAAGCTCTTTCAAGTGTGGCTCCTTTTCCAATATATAACGGAAATCCGCTTCCGGAAAGTTTTGCCCCTCTTTCAAAATCCAGTATGTTTAATTTTTTGCCAAGTTGAATATGATCAAGAGTAGGTTCTTCCGGCTTAAAACAAAAGTCTATTGGATGCCATATTTTAACCTCAACATTATCTTCAGCAGATTTACCAACTGGAACGGAGGAATGTGGTAAATTCGGAAGCCACATTAATATATCATTCAATTTGCCTTCTACTTCAGAAAGAAGAGAATCATTTTCAGAAATTTCATCCGAAACTTTTTTCATTTCAATAATAATTTGAGAAGCATCCTCACCGGATTTTTTCATTTTAGCAACCTGCATTGAAGCCTGGTTACGGCGTGTTTTTAATTCATCCGTAGTCAAAATTAATTCACGTCTTTTTCGATCAAGTTCAAGCACTTCATCAATGCGGCTTTTTTCATTTTTATTTTCTAATCCCTTTTTAACAATATCAGGGTTTTCTCGAATATATTTTATGTCTAACATCAATTCTCCAATTTCTATTTAACTACTATATTCAAAATTTTATTTTTAACAAAAATTTCTTTTATAATTGTCTTTCCCGAAGTATGTTTTTTAACATGTTCATCTTCATAAGCAGTTTGTTTAACAAAGATTTCTTCACTATTTATTGGAACTACAATTGTTGAGCGAAGTTTTCCATTTACCTGTACAGCAATGTTCACATTATCTTCTGTAAGTGCATTTGTATCCGGTTCATAAGCGACTGGATACTGAAAGAGTGATTTTTCATTACCAATCAACTGCCAGCACTCTTCGCCAAAATGGGGAGCTAAAGGAGCAAGCATTACAGCAAATCTTTCAAGAACATAACTTTTAATTTCATCTTTGCAAGAATTAAGATTTTTTGTAAGTTCATTAAGCAATTCCATTAGTGCCGCTATTGCTGTATTGAATCTAAAGTGTTCAACCTCAACATCATACTTTGCAATTGTTTGATTTATTTTTCTGTAAACAATTTTTTCCGGCTCGGATAGTTCGGCAATAGAATATTTTGTTTTTGGAGGAGACAATTTCGAAACATTTTTATTAGCATTAAAAAGATCATTTGTGCGAAGAACAAATCGCTCCGTACCTGAAATTCCTTTATCACTCCAGTCTCCACCCATTTCGTAAGGACCCATAAACATAAGATACAAACGGAAAACATCAGAACCATGATTTACAATATAATCATCCGGGTTTATAACATTACCTTTTGATTTTGACATTTTAGCACCAGCATTTGTAATAGTTCCCTGGTGAATTAATGTTTGAAATGGCTCGTCAGATTTTGTCATTCCAATATCACGAAGGAATTTGTGTATAAACCGGGCATAAAGCAAATGCATTGTTGCATGTTCAGCACCACCAACATACATGTCAACTGGTGTCCATTTGTTTCCAAGCTCGTCATTAAACATTTTATCTTTTATTGATGGATCAAGATATCTGAAATAATACCACGATGAATCAACAAATGTATCCATTGTATCGGGATCGCGTTTGGCTTCGCCATTACATTTAGGACATTTTACACTTATAAATGATGTATTCCCGGCAAGAGGTGATTCACCTGTCGGTTTAAACTGTACATCATAAGGTAATTCAACAGGCAAATTTTCTTCTGAAACAGGAACTTCACCACAAACAGGGCAATGAATAATTGGGATAGGAGTACCCCAGTATCTCTGGCGTGAAATCAACCAATCGCGTAAACGATAATTTACTTTTCTTTTTCCAAGCTGGTTTTGTTCAAGGAAATCAGAAATTTTTTCAATTCCATCATTAGAGTTTAACCCATTGAAGCGGTCTGAATTTATCATAGTTCCAGCATCTGTAAATGCATTGATTAATTCATCTTCTTCTTTAGTTCCTTCTTGAAGAATTACTTTTTTTATTGGCAGATTAAATTTTTTAGCAAACTCAAAATCTCTTTCATCATGAGCGGGAACTGCCATTACACAACCTGTTCCGTATGTTAACAAAGCATAATCTGCAATCCAGATAGGAACTTTTTCGCCGTTAACGGGATTAATTGCAAAAGCACCAATTGGAACACCTGTTTTTTCTTTA
>CAZQSR010000132.1:0-5927 GCA_964596145.1 uncultured Ignavibacteriaceae bacterium | reverse complement strand
ATAAACAGGAATAAAAATGGAAATTTCTTCAAACCATATTTTCAGAACATTAAATAAAATTGCCATAATAACGAGTTGAAAAAAAGTTACATATCTAAATAGAAACGCACTCCACCAGATAAAGAAGTTTTGAGATTTTATATAATAATCAGGATCATCTATCTCTCCAGGACTTTTGTGATGAGCGAAATGATTTTTAGCTAATTTTTTATAGGACAAGCCAGCAAAAAGAAAAGCTGATATATAGCCAAATATTTTATTTATTAATTTGCTTTTATGAATATTTCCATGAATCGCATCATGACCTGTTATAAATAATCCAGTATATAAATAACCTTGAATTAAAGTATGAATCAAGAAAGATGGATGAGCTAAATCAACTTTTACAAAATGCAAAGAGTAAAATAAATGCAAACCCCAAAGCAGAATTAATAATGTTGAAATTAAAGTTCCCATATTCTAAAGAAAAATTCTTAATAAAAGGAAAAAAAACAATTGAATAATAAAGTAAAACTCAGCAGTATTTTTATTTGTTTTAATTTTTAGAATCTGATAAAAATAAGATAAAATAAAAGCAATTATAAACCACATGATGTAATTTTGAATCGGTATCATTTCATTCTTCCAATTCCAATAATCAAGTTTAATTGCAACTGGTTCAAGAAAATAATCAAAAACAGATGCAAAAAAACCAGTTAGCAAGGCAATAATTATTTTGCTTTCAGAAATTCTTTGAGCTAACTGAATTGCACCAAGTATTACAAACAACCAATTAATGCCTATTAACAAGGGGACGTCAAAAAGTTTTAATCCTAAAGATTTGCCATAACTATAATTCCCGAATATTAATCCTGTTTTTACACCAATAACTTCTATAATAAATGTAAACAGAAAAGTTAATGCGCACCAAATAATAAAATGTTTATTGTTTTTTCTGTAAGAGAAATAAAATATCCAGACAGCAGTTATACTTAAAGTTAAAGGAGTTAAAGTTATCATTAATGGTTGAAAGGCGGTTATTAAATGACCTATAATACCAACAGTAAAAATCACTATAAGAAAAATTATGTGAAAATATTTTTTCATACTGTTCTTCCTTTCCACATATTTTTCCTTCTTTTTGTATTCAAAACAGAAATAATTCCAGCATAGAACATAATCAACATTTGAAATGGATGAAGTAATAAGTTTTCTAAAATGCTTTGCCTTGATAAAATTGAAATTATTATTCTTGATATTAAAATTAAAATAATAATTACTATAAATGTTAGATTAAAGAAGAATAAAATAAATGGAGCAAGAAATACTACAAGTAAGAATATTATTAGAGCCAAGAATAAAAATGCTGAAATATTAAATCCAGAGAAAAAATTTTTAGCAAAACCACTTAACGCCAAATTAAAATTATTATACATTTTACAAAAAACTAAATCTCCACCAAGTGCAGTAATAATAGTATTTCCCTTTGCTTTCACCTCGCGAGCAATTTCCATATCTTCTACTACTTTACTTCTGAATTTTTTATGACCTCCAATTTCGAAATATGTTTTTCGATTGACTAAAATAAATTGTCCATTTGCAGCTATGAATGATTTATTTGACGAAGAATATACTTTACGAAGAGGTAAAAATGAAAGCAACAACCAGTTCATTAATGGGACAATGATTTTCTCTCCAAAATTTTTAGTAACCTGAGTAGGAAAAATTGAAAGCATTTTAATTTCAAATTTATTTATTAAGCTTAAAGCAGATTCTAAAGTGTCAGGTTTAAGTCTAACATCAGCATCTATAAATAAGAAATATTCTCCATTCGCTTTTATTGCAAGTTGATGACAAGCCCAGTTTTTCCCAGTCCATCCAGAAGGGAGGAGTTCACCTTCAATAAGTTTTATTTTCGGAAAATGTTTTTGATATTCTTTTATAATTTTATTTGTTCTGTCACTTGAACTGTCATCAAGAGTAAGAATTTCGAAATTTCTGTAGTTTTGAT
Source organism: uncultured Ignavibacteriaceae bacterium (assembly GCA_964596145.1). GTDB lineage: Bacteria > Bacteroidota > Ignavibacteria > Ignavibacteriales > Ignavibacteriaceae > CAZHVS01. The sequence continues at coordinate 3,937 of CAZQSR010000132.1, read as the reverse complement.
TCAAACAACTGTCAAGGCAATCTGAAATATTTTCTTCTTCGTTCCGCGCAGGAATTAGAATTGATATATATGGTGAAAAGGAAATTTCTTTTTTAGGTAATTTCAAAATTGGGGCAGTAAATAAATTATAAACAACTATTAGAAGGGAAACAGAAGTTAGAAATAGTAATATGTAAAAGGAGAATTCCATTAATTTTTATTAAAAATATTTATAGGATTCTTTTTATTCAGCATTTCATCTTTAAGATGAATAAGATTATCAGTAAATTCTTTTTCATATAACTGAAAGTCAGATTGAATCACTCGGGCGTCTATTGGTTTTCCAAAACGACAATAAATATCGGGCTTTTTTTCTTCAGCGAATTGAAAATTAAATGCAACGGGTAAAACATATGATTTAAGTGGCAAATCACTTATGAACTTAACCAATCCTTTTTTAAATTTAATTTCATGATTAAAAGGTTGAATTTCTCCCTGAGGATAAATCACCACAATAGATTCAGGGGAAATTATTTTTTTTGTATAAGAAATTGTTTCAATTATGCTCTTTGGATTTTTAAGATTAACTGCATAAGCACCAAGTTTTTGAAAAAACCAGTATCTCTTTAATTGTTCTTCCAGCATCAGAATAAATAATTTACGTGTTTTAAAAAATTGTTGTCTTATAGTTTCAATTAAAAATCCATCCCACCAGGAAAAATGATTTGGTGTAATTATTAATCCTCCATTATCTTGAATCGACGGAGGAGAATTAATTAAGTAAAAATTACTAAAGTTTTTATGCAAAAGTCTTTTTAAATAAATATTAAAAACAAACTGAGCCCAATTCTTGTGATCTGCTTTTATCATTTTAGCTTGAATCTCTTTTAATTAAATCCGATACAATTTTACCAGATAAAAGTACTAAAGGAATTCCCCCACCTGGGTGCACACTTCCTCCACAAAAATAAAGATTTTTATACTTGTTTGATTTATTATTATGTCTTAAAAAAGCAGCCTTTCTGCTATTTGATGAAACTCCATAGATGCTTCCAAGTTGACTATTAGTGGTTCTCTCAATGTCAGGAGGAGATAAAATATTTTCTGAAATAATTTTATCCGAAAGATCAATATTTAATATTGAATTTACTTTTTGAATAATAGCGCTCTTTGTCTTCTTAATTTCTTCATCCCAATTTTGTCCATTATTATAAGGAGCATTTACCATTATAAACCAATTCTCGCATTCACTTAAAGCATCATTCTTATTATATTTTGAAGAGATATAGATATAAACAGTTGGATCAGAAGCACATTTATTGAGATTAAATAATTCATCAAATTCTTTTTTATAATCTTGTGAGAAGAGAATATTATGTGTTTCTAAACTGGAATGAATTCCTTTTATACCCCAATAAAAAACTACTGCAGATGATGAAGGTTCAAGTTTAAGTAGTGAGTTTTTGCTATTTTCATTTATTTCTTTAAATAGTTTAGAATAAGCAAAGTTTATATCAGAATTAACGACAACAATATCAAAAGGTAAATTAATTCCGTTTACCATTATCCCTTTAGTTTGTTTTTCTTTTATAATAATCTTTTCAACTTCTGAATTGAGAATTATATTTACTCCTTTGTGTCTTGCAAGTGATTCTAAAGCAAGCGGAATTGCACGTATGCCATTTTTAGGTATCGATACTCCAAGATTTAATTCTACATGGGAAATTATATTTAAAGTGGCTGGAGCTAAGTAAGGATTTGAACCATTGTAGGTAGCAAATCTATCAAATAATTGAATTGTTCTTGTATCTTTAAAAAATCTTGAAACAGATTCATGCATTGTTCTAAAGGGATCTATTTTAGATAACTGAAATAGTGTTTTTAAGGATTTAAAAGTGAATATTGATTTTGGATCTTTAATTGAATTGAATAAAAACAGATCCGAAGTAAGTTCATATATTTTTTTACTGTAAGCAAGAAAATTATTAACACTCTCAAAAGAATCGAAAGTTTTTTTTTCTATTTCTTCAGCAAATTTATCTGGATTAGAAAAAGCATTTATCACTGTTTCATCGCTAAAGAAATATTTACATGTAATATGCATTCTCTCCAAAGTTAGATAACTTTCTATCTTTGCATTCGCATAATTAAATAGGTCTTCTAAAATAAAGGGCATTGTTAGAATTGAAGGTCCTGCATCAAATCTGAAACCACCAGTTCTTATCTCGTTTGCCTTTCCCCCGACAGTAGAATTTTTTTCAAAAACATGAACATCAAATCCATCTGTTGCAAGCCTGATTGCCGCAGATAATCCCCCTAAACCAGCTCCAATAATTGCGACTTTCTTCATAAATTCTTTTTATTATTCAGTGCTAATATTCATTTTGCTTCTGAATGTTTAGAGAGAAATAATTTATAACTCAATAACCAAAATGATATCATAGAAAATGAGTAAAAGAAATCTTCAAAAGGAATAGTTAGAAAACGAATTCCCCAAATAGCTTTACTATTATACCATACAATTGGTAATGATGTTAAAATATAATTAACAATTAAAAATGGTAAAAACGTTAGAAGTATAAAAATCCAATAATTTCGAGAATTTAAAAATGTATTATGTAGAAAACTGGAAATAAGAAAAAAGCCGGCACAAAAAAGAAGCACAGTAAATGTATAGTATTGATTGCTGAATATAATGGCGGTGATTATTAGAAAAATTGATAAAACAATATAAAAAATCTTGTTAAATGATATCTTTTTATCTTTTATGTAATAAGAAATTGTTTCATAAATAAATAAACTACTATAAGGTACAGTGATAAAAAACAATACTTCTTCTATTGGAAGAGAAAATAATTTTGCTTTAATGGTGTAATCAGAATTAAATCCCCAGTGTTCATAAATAGTTGCAATTACATCCCATGATATATAAATTGAACTCACAATTGAAATTGAAAAAAAATATGCCGGAGTTTTTTTATAAAAACTTATTTTTTTTTCGAAACTAAATAACAAGGGAACAATAATTATTGCTGCATTAATAATAAGATAGGTGTACATTACTTTTGGGTAATTATTAAATTTTTAAGCATTAATTCTTTCTCTTTGGAAAGCCGTTCGCTGTCAAGTAGGAAATTCTTAATTCCATTCTGAACTGAAAAATTTACTTCAGAATAATCCCGTTTTAGAAGCAAATGATATATTATTGATAAATCTTCTTCTCGTTCCTTTGAATAACCCAGAAATGAAGGAATATAATGTAGTATTGAAAATCTAATGAATCGAATTTCGAGACTATTAGGGGATTTATTGATTGCTTTTTCAATTTTTTCTAGACCGTCTTTTAAATATTTCCATTTCTTATAAGGGTTGTAAGAATGTTTTGCAATTAATGTTTCTGCCGCTCCATAATATGCTAAAACTATTGGGGGATATATAGCTAAATTTTCAGAGAATCTGATTTGAATTTGTTCTAATAATACATCAACCTGATCTTCATCTTCAACAGCTTTATAGAAAGTCGTTCTTAAGTTGCTTACAGTAGTTGTATCAATTCTGTTTGATAAAGAAAACAAATTAAAGCGAAATAAAAACAAGACAATAAATATTATTAATAAATTGTTTAACATGTTTTTAGAACTTTCACCTCAATAAATGCTCTGAATAATAGAGCAAGTTTATGTGAATTTGATACTCTAATTCTCTTACGGAAAAGTTTTTCAACTTTCGAACTTTTGATTTTTTTATAAAGAGAAACATAGTAAAGGAATGCTGAATATACGCCTAGTTTTACTCCAAGAGGAAGTTTTTTTATTCCAATCAAAGCGTTCTGAAAATCTGCTTCAATTTCTTTTTCAAGTTTCTTCTTTTCTTGATCATTAATTTTAGTGTATTCGTTTACTTCAGGAAGATAAATTCTTCCTCTTTCTTCAATGTCACTCTGAATATCCCTGAGAAA
>CAZQSR010000131.1:0-5986 GCA_964596145.1 uncultured Ignavibacteriaceae bacterium | reverse complement strand
TATAATTTATTAATTTTACTTATAATACTCATATCATGAAAAAAATAGTAACATTTTCCATATCAATTTTGATAGTGCTTTCGATAAATGCTCAGAATGAAAAATTATTCGAGTATAAGAAATCTAAATTAGGAACTTACTCGGTAAGTCCAATAAATAAAGGTGCATTTAGGACAGATGAAATCATTAATGAGCAAGCTATTATTATTGATCAGGAGTATACAAATTCTCTATTTAATGAAATAACTCAAAATGTTTTTTCAATCAATAAAATCGAAAAAATCCATCCGAATTCAATAGTTATGTTATTCTTTAATAGATCAGGTAAAATTCTTTACTGTCAGTTTGCGATAGATTCCACAGATCTAAATGTAATTACTGAAGAAGAACTTGGTTCTATCTATAACAAATTTATGACAATAAAGATTGATACAAGTAAGATTAATATTTCCTATGGAAACAATCTGCCAAATGCTGACATCCAGGACATTGCAATGCTCGTTGGATCATTATTGCCTAATAAATACTTAATTAAAAGCAGACATACACGTATTAAATAGAATTTGATTGATTCGTTAATAATGACCCTGAATTTTTTCAAACATTATGAAATTTCTCGAACATAGCATAAATCCAAAATAACTCGGATGGGTACTTTAAAGCCCGAATAGCATTTTCTAGATCAATTTCAGTTTTCATATTAATGTGAATTTATCTGCTTTGCAACAAAATAATCAGTATCCCGCCAAGGCCCATAACAAGAATCAATGCTCCAATTAATAGGTTACGGAGAACTTTGGTACTACGGTAATATTCTATTTGAATATCAGATAATTTATTATACACCCTTTTTATCTCAATTTCTAATCCAATATTCTTTTTTGTGATTTCATTAATATCCGTTGCAATTTTTGAATTTATGTTCTCAAAATTCTTGAAGGTACTTGTAACTTCTTCTTTGAAAATTTTGCTATTGGTCTCTATCAATTTTGCTATTAATTCCTTGAATGATTGAAATTCGTTTTCAAAACCTTTTGATAATCCATTTGTCTTTTCATCCAGCTTTATCAAGGAATTCTCTAAATTGCCTGTCAGGGTCTCAATGGTTTTGGATCTTGTATTTGAATCCTCTATTAACTTTTCTTCAAAGGTCCGGGAGCATAGAATAAATTCATCAACACTTTTAATAACTGCCTTGGCTGCAGATATATTCTCAGATGTAATATCACTCACCTTTTTTAACTTTTCGAGCTGCGAAATGAGCTTTTCAAATTCTTCCTGTATTTGTACTATCTGTTCCATATTATGAAATTTTCTCTAAGAATCTATTTAAGCGAAATGATGTTCGAGATAATAATAATTCCAAGGTAAGTGGTACTATTAAAGGGATAATAACCGGATTAATATCCAAAATTTTGTTATTGAAATAGATGAGTAACTCCTTGCATTCATCCCAATTTTCTATCTGAGCTAATCGTTTAAAGCCTTTTCGGTAAAGATCAATTGCCTGGGCTATTAAAGGCTTGCTTATTGCATTTTTGAAAGAATCCTCTTCTTTTGCTTCTAATGCTAATAGGCTAAATGATGTAAGCAAATCAATGCTTGCGTTATCATTTGTCATTGTTATTCTCAGGTTTGCACAGGCCCCTCTAAGATGCTTGGCATTATCAATTTCTGCTCCAAGACCATCTGGTGGATTCTGTATAAAATCGAGATATTTTCTTACAATTGCAATATTCTCAATCCAGGGAGTTCTGGGGTATGAACGCAAGGTCGGAAGGGAAAGGCTTATCAATGCCTGTAAAAGAGCAACAGAGTATGAAAATTACTCTTATCACGCCATCAAATCCATCCTGGAGAACAAATATGACATACTCACCTTTGCAGAGATAACTTCCGATATTCCTGCACATGAAAACATCCGGGGAGAGACTTATTATCAATAAAAAGTAATCTAATAACTAAATAAAAGATGACACAGGAAACACTTGAAAAAATAAAGAAGCTCCATCTATGGGGCATGGCCAGGACATATGAGACCAGCCTTGAAAATGATAAACTGACAGGTCTTTCTGCCGATGAACTGGTAAATATGCTCATTGAAGCAGAATGGGATGACCGGCAGAATCGTAACATTGAAAGGAGGTTGCGAAACGCCAGGTTCCGTTACCAATCAAGCATGGAAAGCATCGATTACCAGGCCGAACGTAATCTTGATCGTGGTCAGATACTGCGTTTTGCTGAATGCAATTTCGTACGAAAACATGAAAACATAATTATTACCGGAAGCACGGGAATAGGGAAAAGTTACATCGCCACCGCACTCGGTCATCAGGCTTGTACCCTTGGATTTAAGGTCTATTATGCTAATCTTGGCAAGCTCTTTTCCAAGCTAAAGATGGGCAAGGCTGACGGATCTTATCTGAAGGAAATATCAAAGATCGAGCGTCAGGACCTGCTTATTATTGATGACTTTGGTCTGCTGCCGATCGACAGTCAGAACAGGTCGGCACTAATGGAGATTGTTGAGGACCGGCACAAAAGAGCTTCAATGATAATTACATCACAGCTCCCGGTTAACTGCTGGCATGAAGTCATTGGAGAGAAAACTGTTGCGGATGCAATCCTTGACAGGATCGTTCATGATGCACACAGGATTGAACTCAGGGGAGAATCACTGAGAAAAACCAGGGACACTCAAAAAAAAATGGAAATATTAAATTGAAATAAATAAATTTGTTTAACCACTTTTTACCGTGAGAAAGCTCTTTTTAAAATACCAACTCTGATGTGGTCAATTTACTCCGGCGTAATGTGGTCAGATTGTCCGGCGTATGCAGTTTGGCGACTTAAACCTGGAGGATTTTTTAAACTATACCTAATTTATATGTATTTGATTATCAACATAATAACAATGTTTATCAACATATTTAATTGATTTACAATATTTTATTATTTTTATATCACCCTATAACTAGCAACTTGAGTTAATTAATGAACTTGGTTCGACCCTCATGGTATTCAATGTAAACGAAAAGGAAGGCCTGACACTGCTTCAGACGCTACCTTCTAAAAAAGATGATTTAGAAGTTAATAATCATTGTGCTGATATACATATCGATAAGAACGGGAAATTTCTTTATGGATCAAACAGGGGCGAAAACACAATAGCAACGTTCAAAATAGGAAAAGACGGGCTGCTGACCCTTGCCGGTTATACCTCGTGTGGTGGAGACTGGCCAAGGAGTTTTATTCTTGATCCAACTGGAAAATATATGCTCGTAGGTAATCAGAAGTCAGATTCTATTTCGGTTTTGAAAATTAACAGAAGAACAGGACTACCTTCAAAACTGGTTTCAGGGGTCAAAATGAAGATACCTGCCTGCCTGAAGTTCTATTAAAATTGTAGGCATCCTCATTTTACGGATGTCTACAAAATATTCAACAATTAGCTGTTGTAAGAACCGATTAACGATCGGGGCACTGATATTTATAAAAATACGTTGAGACGAACGGCAATTATTATAAAATTCGCGTCAGAAGGTTCAGTTAAATTAATTCAGAATAATTTCCTGAGGTTTTGAACCATTCGAATATGTTATGGTAGCTTTAACTTTCCCATTGTCAATATTACATAGCACAATGCCATTGTTACTATTAACAAGTACGGGGAAATTTATTTTTCCAGCTATTGGCTTATTGTAAGCATATTGGTGTGTATGACCGCTAAACATTGCAGTGACTCCTGCTTCATTAAGGACCGGGAGGAAAAGTTCATTTAAATGAAGAGTTCCATGCCAGTCGCTTGACATAAGGGGCATGTGCAAAATTGCCAGCTTTATATCCGCATTTTTGTACTCTTTTGTTTGGACTACACTTTTCAGCCAGGTAGCTTCTTTTTCACGATAGGAATCAAAATCCGCAAGTCCGCTATATTCAATATCAGAATCAGGTTTATCTTCGCCACAATCAAGAAGCAGAAATGCGACTTTTCCGACATTCAATAGCTGATATATATTACCAGTGCTTGTCGGGAAATAATCTGAAAGGAAATCAGAATAAGGGCCCCTTGTTTCATGATTTCCCCTTACATACACTATTGGTATCCTTGAAGCAAAGAGGCTCACGGCTGCATCTAAAAAGTCAGTAAACAGTTGTTCTTCGCTATATACGGAAGATGCCATATCACCGTTGAATACTACCATATCAATAGTTTTAAAATCAATGACCTTGCAGAGATCCTTCATAAGTTGCGACCGGCCATGAACATCATTGAAAATAAGGAAGTTCACAGAGTCGTCTTCACCGCTGAAAGTTTTAAACGATAATGGATTCCTTGCATAACCAGGATTAGCAATTGTTGCGCCATAGAGTATTCTGGCATCATTTTCCCAATTTAAAAGCTCTTTCGAAAAAATTGCATACCGGTAAGAAGTTCCCGGTTTGAGGTTCCTTATTTCAACCTTGTGAAGGGTGCTTGTTGCCCTTATCCTGCCATTTTTAGTATCAAAGTAGCGGGGACGTTCTTCTCCATAGAAATTAGTGCCATCATCAGGAGCCACTTCAACCCACGAAACAGCGTTTTTACTCGTTGTCCAGAGAATGGTGACTCCTGTTTCGCTCATTTGTGTTAGCCATGGGCCATGTGTGATTTTAAAGCTCTCGTTTGGTTGGCAAAAAGTAGATAACGTTAAAAAGAAAAATGAGAATAAAATGTATATTTTTTTCATAATTAATCAATTAATATTTAAAGATAAAAAAATAGTTTTTATATGCGTTTCATCGAGATTAAGTATTTAGAAGATTCATCTGTTAAAAGAATAATTATATAAATTACCAAAACTATTTAATAAGTTAAACCTTTGTAATTTTTTGTATGTTAAATGTTTTCAGACCTTCTTCTGAAGTGGTCAGGGAAGGACGGATTTTGAAGATGTATTTGACGTCAAAAATGAATTAAAGATATTTCTATTTAATTATCTTTATGGTATCACAATTTGTGACACCATTTGAATATGAGCAAATTACCAATCCTTAAAGAGGCAAATCTGGCAAGTTTAATCTACTTCATCAGAGGTGAAAAAGTTATGCTCGATACAGATTTGGCAAAGCTCTATGATGTAGAAACCAGAGTATTAAAACAGGCTGTCCGAAGAAATCTTGATAGATTTCCGAAAGATTTTATGTTTGAACTCACAGATGAAGAAATAGATCGTATGGTATCACAAGGTGTGATACCTTCAAAGCAAATATTTGGTGGTGCCAAACCCTTTGCATTTACCGAACAGGGAATCGCAATGCTTTCAAGTGTATTAAATAGCCGTATAGCTATTCAGGTAAATATTGCAATCCTCAGGACTTTCGTAAAACTCAGGCAACTCTTAATCGACCATAAAGATCTTGCTGAAAAAATAGAAAGAATGGAACAAAAATATGATGAACAATTTAGAATCATATTTACCGCTCTTCAACAAATGCTCCAGGAAGAGAGTACACCAAGACCAAAAATTGGTTTTAAACAAAAAGAAATATAATACCCTGCATATTACCCTGACAATCCAAAAATGCAATAATATTTGCTGTCAGTTTTTATTCAGCGGGTCATATTATTATTGTCACAGATTCGTATTAGGACCGTTAAGATTATTGAAATAAAATGGTGCCAGTTTAGGTGCCAGTATTTCTACCATATCCGTATAAATCCATGAAATCTTTTACAATTATTCTGTTACAAAATAAACTGGTACAAACAGATACAAATCTGTGTAAACCTGTGGAAACCCTCATTTGACGCTTATAATCAGGGGGTCGCTGGTTCGATCCAAGCTGGGCCCACATGAAAAAGAGTGAGAGCGTGAGCGAGAGCGAGCGAACTCACTCTTTTTCCTCATAACTCGCTCACACACTCACACTTTTGTCATTTTCTCAACAAGTGAGAGCGAGAGCGAGCACTTTCGCTCTTTTTTCTCAAGACTCACTCTCACAC
>CAZQSR010000130.1:0-6003 GCA_964596145.1 uncultured Ignavibacteriaceae bacterium | reverse complement strand
GACCGTTTTGAAGGGTATGAAAAAATGAGCAAAGACGAAAAGGATTTGCTTGAGCCATCCAAAAAACGCTTTGAAGCTATGATGCAATCGGGCAATGAAAATGAAGAATTGAAAGGAAAACTGTGCAGAGATAAACTCCCGTTTTTTGATTTGGATGAAGAACAGGTAAAAAACATTTTAGGTGATAAGCGGGGTATGTATTCCATTCACTCATCGCTGGAAAGCATATATGAAAATCCTTACATCATTGCCGAGGAATATACAGGAAGCGATGTTACCGACTTTGTGAATTTTGAAAAAATTGACCACGGCATGGTGCCTTCTGAAGATTTGGGAGAAGTGGAACGCATTGGCTGGGATGACCCAAGAAGATTGCGTTGCCTGATGCACTCCATGCTGAAAGAAGCAGCCGCAGAAGGACACACATTTTTGGAATGGACACCACTTGCGGAAAAGGTTAATCAGTGGCATGAGCAAAACGATAAAGGTGGCGGACTTTTCAATTTTGATATTACCGCATGGAATCAGCATAAAGATGTATTTGCTCCTAAGGTAGTGGAAGACCGTGCCGATGGCATTCACTCCATTTACATCAAACGCCTGCACGATGCAGAACGGAAAATCAGAACAGAGTTTGTAACGCTTTTAAAAGATGATGGCATAAAATCAGCCGGCACCGATTGGGCTAAAATTATCAAAGCGAACAAAACCCAGCCCAATCCTGAACAGATTGCAGCTTTGGAAAAAATATACACCAGCCGCTTAAGTGTTTTGACTGGAACTGCGGGAACAGGTAAGACCACTGTTATCCGTTCTTTGGTGCAGGGCATCAAAGAAACAGAACCACGGCATGACTTTCTTTTGTTGGCACCAACAGGTAAGGCTGCTTTGATTTTACGAGACCGCATTAACGACCCAAATGTTACGGTGCTTACCATTCACGGCTTTTTAATGCGGAAAGGATGGATAAACAAAAACAACTTTACGCTAAAAGTTAGTGGTGGTGAAAAACATCAGGCATCTACCGTCATTATTGATGAATGTTCCATGATTGAGGTGATGCTATTCAGCACGATGCTTCGGGCTTTGGATATGAACAATATTGAAAGAATGATTTTAGTTGGCGATTACAACCAGTTACCACCAATCGGCCCCGGCAAAATCTTCTTTGACTTGATTAAGTATTTACAGAAAGACCCGACAAGAGAAGCTAAACATCTAGCCGAATTACAATATAACTGGAGGCAGGCACAGGGCAGCAAAGCATCGGTATTGGCCAGTCATTACGCTAAGGTTGCCGAAATACCCGATGAAGATATTTTCACCGAAATTGCTGAAGGTGTTTATGACATCAGCAACCCTAAAATTCAATCGGACTTAATTATTGATTACTGGGAGGATGAAGAAGAGTTGCAAAATAAGATTCCTGAAATACTGGAATATGCCGTTTCGAGATTGGAGAAACAAGCCAGTAATAAAGAAATCGGAGACCGATACAATGATGTTCATGGTATTCCATTTACCAAGAATAGAAAAATTGAGGCCATCAATGTTATTGCTCCATACCGACATACCCCAACGGGTGTTGACAACCTTAATTTGGTCATTCAAAAAGCACTTCGGGGAGAAGAAGCTGTAAACAAATGGGCTAAATATGGTTTTGTTTTTAATGACAAAATATTGCAGGTAAGAAACTATAATTACTATGCCTGGGACCATACAGTAAATCAAAAAATAAAGAATGATGAAACCTATGTTCCAAACGGAACACTGGGTTATTTCCTGCCAAACAGCAAAAAGAAAGTCCTGATTAAATTCCCGAAAGAATACGACCGCTATTCGTATTACCCTACGAAGAAACAAGCCAATGAAATGTTGGAATTAGGTTATGCTACTTCGGTTCACAAAGCACAAGGCAGTCAGTTTGATATAACAATCATGATTGTGCCGAATGAGGACAGCGATTTTTTAAACAGGGAAATGCTTTACACAGCTTTGACCCGTTCCACCAGCATTCAAATCATAATGGTGCAAAAAGACATTAGCATTTTGAAAAGCAGGTTGTGGTTGGGTAAATCTGAAATTGTAAAACGTAATTCAAGTTTATTCAGCACATCGAAAGGAATACCATCGAAAGATTTCGAGAAATACAAACCGGAAAATCTAATATATGAAGTGTTGCCTGATTTGTTTGTTCGTTCAGAGGGAGAAAGAATGATTTCAAAAGCACTGGCTGATGCAGAAATTGGCTTCTTTTATGAAAAGCCATTGATTGCAAAAGACAACAAATCGTTTAAACTGCCAGACTTTACTTTTAAGCATAATCGAAAAGAATACTATTGGGAGCATAATGGCATGATGACGACTTTTGATTATGCAGAGCGAGCCGCTAAAAAGAAAAGATGGTATGAAGAAAACGGGTATCAAGACAGATTGATTGAAACACCCATTGAAGGAATTAGCCTGACACAATCCATCAAGTATATTTTTGAAAATGTTTTAAATATAAATGAGTAAACCAACCGAACATAAAAGCGTTCAGGCTCGCATTCTCAAATATGCGAATGAAATCGGCTGGACTGTAGTTTCACAAGGTGAAGCAGAAAGCCGCAGAGGTTTTGATAGTTCAGCAGCTTCACCAAGAGAGAAAGCTAAAAACGCCAGTCGTTTTTTCACCGATACACTTTTTGAGAAAGTAAAGAAGTTCAATCCTAAGTTCAAAGACAGTAAAGCAGATTTATTGCGTTTGCTTGATTTACCTTTACCAACCATTCAAGGCAACCGTGATTTTCTTTTTTATCTGCAAGGCGAAAAGACATTTTTCAGCAAAGAAGAAAACCGTGAGTTCAATCTGATATTGATTGATTACGAAAACCCTGCAAACAACATTTTTGAAGTAACGGAAGAATATTACTTGTTCAACGGACAATATGCCAATCGTGAAGATGTTGTTTTTCTAATCAACGGTATTCCTGTTGTTGTTATTGAATGTAAAAACGCTACAAAGGATGAAGCTATTGCCATTGGTGTTGACCAGTTGAGAAGATACCACCGAGAAACACCTGAACTAATGGTTCCGCAACAGTTGTTCACTGCAACGGAGAGCATTGGATTTTCCTATGGCGTAACTTGGAATACCATTCGCAGAAATATATTCAATTGGAAAAGCGAAGAAATAGGAAATCTTGAAGCCAAAGTAAAATCATTTTGTAACCGACAGCATATACTTGACCTGCTGAAAAAGTTTATTCTGTTTGCCGAACAGAATGAAGAACTAAATAAATTCATTTTACGTCAGCATCAAAAAACAGCCGTTGACAAAGTTTTTGAACGGGCATTAGACCCAAAAAAAGCAAGAGGTTTGGTTTGGCATACGCAAGGCAGCGGGAAAACCTATACCATGATTAAAACAGCAGAGTTGCTATTTAAAGCCCCACAAGCGGAGAAGCCAACCATTTTGTTGATGATTGACAGAAATGAGTTGGAAGACCAAATGCTGAAAAATCTTGGTTCTATTGGCGTTAACAATGTAGAACAAGCCGAAAGCATTCAGGATTTACAAAAGCTGTTGAAAAAAGAATATCGTGGCATTATTGTGAGCATGGTTCACAAGTTTAGAGATATGCCTGCTGATGTGAGTTTACGCAAAAACATTTATGTGCTAATTGATGAAGCACACCGCACAACAGGCGGAGACCTTGGTAACTTTTTGATGGCAGCCGTTCCTAATGCCACATTTATAGGTTTTACCGGAACTCCAGTTGACAAAACAGTTTACGGTAAGGGAACATTTAAAACCTTCGGCATTGACGATGACCAAGGTTATTTGCACAAGTATTCCATATCAGACAGTATTGAAGATGGAACAACGCTTCCGCTTTTCTATGGCATGGCTCCAAATGATTTGTTAGTGCCAAAGGAAATTCTGGAAAAAGAATTTTTGAATTTAGCAGAAGCATACGGAGTGAATGATATAGAAGAATTGAATAAAATTCTGGAACGTGCAGTAAACACTAAAAACTTTTTAAAAGGAAAGGAACGAGTTGATAAGGTGGCTGAATATGTTGCAAAACATTACAAGGAGAATGTTGAGCCGTTGGGCTACAAAGCATTTTTAGTAGGTGTTGACCGACCTGCTTGTGCTATGTATAAAAAGGCATTAGACAAATATTTGCCATCCGAATATTCAGAAGTTGTTTATACTGGCAACAATAACGACACAGATGATTTAAAAGCATATCACAACGATGCAAAGCGGGAAAAAGAAATCAGAAAGAAGTTTACCAAACTCGATGAACAACCCAAAATATTAATCGTTACCGAAAAATTATTGACGGGTTTTGATGCTCCGATTTTATACGCAATGTATTTAGATAAGCCCATGCGTGACCATACGCTTTTACAGGCTATTGCAAGAGTAAACCGACCTTATGAGAATGAAGAATTGGAAATGGTAAAACCTCATGGTTTTGTGTTGGATTTTGTGGGCATTTTTGAAAATCTTGAAAAAGCATTAGCATTTGACAGTGATGAAATCAACGCCATTGTAAAAGACATTCAGTTATTGAAATATCTTTTTCAATCTAAAATTGAGAAAGATGTTCCACCCTATTTAGAATTGATTAAGCACGGTTTCAATGACAAAGACACCGACAATTTAATTTCCTATTTCCGTGACAAATCAAAACGAAAGGAGTTTTTCAAACTCTTTAAGGAAATAGAAATGTTATATGAAATCATTTCACCTGACAAGTTCTTACGTCCATACATTGACACGTATGCAACCCTTTCAGCTATTTATCAGGTAGTCCGCAATGCTTATGCAAAACGAGTTCAGGTGGACAGAGAATTTCAACGCAAGACAAATGAATTAGTGCAAAGTAAAATAGCTGGCACCGCACCGAACTTTAACAATGAGTTTTTTGAAATCAACGAAAAGACAATTCAAAAAATCAAAGACAGTCAAGATAATGACAATACAAAGGTTATTAATTTAATCAAGAGCATTGAAAAAATTGCGGATGAAAATTCAGACGACCCATTTTTGATTGGAATTAAGGAAAGAGCAGAAGCAGTTGAGGAAAATTACGAAAGCAGACAACTGAGCACCCAAGAGGCATTAGAAGAAATCCGTAAACTCTATGAAGAAGATATAAAACGCAGAAAAGAACAAGCCGAAAAAGGTTTTGACGATTTGACTTTCTTCATTTACAAGAAAATGTTTGAAAACGAAATCAATAATGCAGAAGAAATTACCAAAGAAATTAAAGGGGAATTTGTAAATCATCCAAACTGGAAATCCAGCGAAAAAGAATTAAGAGAACTTAGACAAGCAGTTTATTTCGCATTGCTTGCAGAAGAAGACGACATTGACAAAGCCGCCAATCTGATTGACGAATTGTTTAACCATTTATTCATTGCTTTCAAATTGTAGTTATGGCAAAGTGGACAGATAAAGCGGAATTTAAAGCAACAGTTTACGACTATGCCGACAAAATGAAAATTAAGGTAAAGTCATTGGCTTTACGACCTATGGCAAACAAATGGGCTTCATGCTCGACAGACGGAAATCTGAATTTTAATAAAGAACTACTCGACATTGACAAGGAATTGGGAGAATATGTAATTGTTCATGAACTATTGCATTTCAATGTTCCGAATCATGGAAAGCTTTGGAAGAGTTTGATGTCAGCTTACTTGGGTGACTATGAAAAGATAGAATTGAAATTAAAGAAGATTGCAGGAAGCCAGCCCAATTTGCAAGCACATTTAAAAGCCGCACAAGCCAACGCAGAGCCAAAGCTTTTAAAAGAGCTTGCAAAGCCGACCCAAGAAAAAATTGGTTTTAAAAAATCTCCTGCCCTTCAAAAAAAATAAAAGACGCAACGCACAGCCGACACGACAATGACACTGAAACTCAATACTGACAATGGTTTGCAAAGACGGACAGACAGAACACCAGCCGGTAACAAATAAGACTTAAACGCAGTCGCTGAGTAAAAA
>CAZQSR010000129.1:0-6072 GCA_964596145.1 uncultured Ignavibacteriaceae bacterium | reverse complement strand
ATAAAAAATTCGAAGCAAAAAACATCCTGCTTAATATCAAAAAACTTCAGAATATCTTTTTTGATTTTACCACCTCTGGCAAGAAGCATATTTTTGTAGTTTTTAGTGGTATAATAATCAAAAATATTATTTCCATTGTTATAATATGAATCATTAATTAAATAATCAAGATTCAATCTCGAAAAAATTGTACTTACTATTCCTTTTAAGTCGAAAAAGTCAAAATCCCTTAATTCGCTGTTCCAGCTTTTTTCTGATGCTTTTCCGGTTATAGTAAGAAGAAGACTTTTTTCTTCTTTGAAGTCAGTAAAGTCATTAAGCTCTGGATTGATTGATTTAAAAATATTGCCAAACTCAAAAAGTTTAAGATTTTTTTCACCAACATTAATGTTTCTTTTCAGTGTATCAAGAGCTCCGGGAATTAACGAAGTTCTTAAAAAAGCCATTTCAATACCAAGCGGATTTAAAAGACGTATTGGTTCTGCAAAAGTTTTTGCAGAAGTTTCATCTATTAGCGAATTACAATAGATCTCATTAAATCCAAGACCTACAACAATTTCTCTTAAGAAATCGATATTTGAATTTTGGTCGTACTTTTCCAATAAGGTGATATTCGTCTTTGCGACGGTAGGAATATTATCATATCCATCAATACGTGCAATTTCTTCAATCAAATCTATTTCTCGCTCAATATCAGGACGGAATAATGGAGAGACAACTGTAAGCGTTCTTTCATTCTGATTTGCGATCTTGAAATCGAGTGCTTTAAGAATTTGAATTACTTTTTCATCAGCGATTTTATAACCAAGAATTTTTTCAATTCGATTGAATCTAAGAACAATTTCCTTTTCCCGAATGACTCTTGGATAAACATCAATTATTCCTTCAACAACTTCACCACCGCTAATTTCAGCAATAAGTTGTGCTGCACGTTCTGCTGCAAAAGCAGTTCCTGAAGGATTCGTTCCTCTTTCAAAACGATAAGATGAGTCGGTACTTAGACCTAAAATTTTGAAGTACGTCTGATTGACTTTGGATTAAAGTAAGCACTTTCAATTAAAATATTTTTTGTTGTGATAGTAACTTCAGAATTTTCTCCTCCCATAACTCCAGCTATTGCCACTGGTTTAGAACCATCACAAATCATTAACACATTCGAGTTAAGTTTTCGTTCTTTGGAATCAAGTGTGGTAAAAGTTAAATTTTCTTCGGCACATTTAACGATGATTTTTTTATTATTCAATTTATCAAGATCAAAAGCATGTAAAGGTTGTCCAAGTTCAAAGTTTATAAAATTTGTAACATCAACAATGTTGTTTATTGAACGCAATCCAACTGCTTCTATTCTTTGTTTTAACCATAAGGGAGATTCTTTTATTTCAACATTAAGTACAACTTTTGCAGAATATCTTGGACAATTTTCAGAGTCTATAATTTCAATTGAAGCAAAATCATTAATATTTTTAGTTGAAGATTTCAGGTTAATTGTTGGTGTTTTTAATTGGCGGTTAAAAAGAGCAGCAATATCTCTAGCAACACCAATGTGAGAAAGTGCATCAGGTCTGTTTGGAGTGATTCCGATTTCCATTATTACATCATCAAGTCCAAGTGCATTACTGATTGGTGTTCCTTCATCAAGATTTGCATTTAACACTTTAATTCCTGAATGATCATCGCTTAATAATAACTCTGATTCCGAACAGAGCATACCGCAGGATTCAAATCCTCTTATTTTTGTTTTAACTATTTTCATTCCGTTAGAAGGAATAATAGTGCCAAGCTGTGCAAGAATTACTTTTTGACCAGCTTCAACATTAGGTGCTCCGCATACAATTTGTAAATCTTCAGTCCCGTTTGAGACCTTGCAAAGAGATAACTTATCTGCTTTTGGATGTTTTTGTTTTTCTTTTACAAATCCAACTACAAAATTTTTGTAAAGTTCTTTTTGATTTACATAGCTTTCAACTTCAAGTCCTGCCATAGTCAATTTGTGAACAATTTCTTCGACAGGAATATCCGTTATATCGACAAAATCTTTTAACCAGTTAAGAGAGATTTTCAATTTATTTTTCCTAAATTAAAACTGTTTTAAGAATCTAACATCATTTTCAAATAGAAGTCTGATATCACTGATATCATATCTTAAAAGAGCGATACGTTCAATGCCCATTCCGAATGCATATCCTGTAAACTCTTCAGGGTCATATCCAACAAATTTAAAAACATTTGGATCAACCATACCGCAGCCAAGAATTTCCAGCCAGCCCGAATGTTTGCAAATTCTGCATCCTCTACCTTCGCAAATGAAACAGGTTATATCCATTTCAGCACTTGGCTCTGTGAAAGGGAAGAAGCTTGGTCTGAATCTGTACTTTAATTTGCTTCCATAAAATTGTTTTGCAAAAGAAACAAGAGTTCCTTTTAATTCTGCAAATGTAACATCAGTATCAACATATAATCCTTCAACTTGGTGAAACTGGCAATGACTTCTTGCATTAATAGCTTCATTACGATAAACTTTTCCCGGCATTAAAGCACGTACTGGAGGTTTTTGAGAAGTCATTATTCTTATCTGTACAGGTGAAGTATGAGTTCTTAGTAAAAACTTTTTATTAATAAAAAAAGTATCCTGCATATCTCTTGCAGGATGATCATCCTGAAAATTTAATGCTTCAAAATTATTATAATCAGATTCAAGTTCTGGTCCATCGTGGATTGAAAAACCCAGACCTTTAAAGATTGATTTTATTTCATTCAAAGTTTGTGTAATTAAATGTTTTGTTCCAATTTCAAAATTTCTACCCGGCAGTGTAAGATCGATATTGTTAGAAGAAGAAGTTATTGAATTTTCAAGAATATTTTTTTTATGATTAAAAATTTCTTCAGAAAATTTTTTAAGTATATTTAGCTCTTTTCCTACGAATGGTTTTTCTTCTTTGGGAACGTTTTTAAGTTTTTCAAAAAGGTCAGCAATAAGCCCGTTCCTGCTAAGAAATTTTATTCTGAGGTTTTCTAAGTCTTTTAATAGAGTGATTTTTTTTAATTCACTCTCAAATTCATTTTTTATTTTTTGGATATCAGACAACATATGAAGCTATAATTTTAAAATTTAAATGCCCTCCTCACCGGATAAGACCGATGATATGAGGGCATTGTAATTAATTTTTAACGAATGCTACTATATCAGCAAAAACGCCCGGATTTTCTAATGCAATGTTTGCAAGTACTTTTCTGTTAATGTCTATGCCTTTTACTTTAAGTGCATTCATTAACCTGGAATAAGTTGTTCCGTGCTGACGTGCTGCAGCATTTATTCTTACAATCCATAGATTGCGGTAAACACGGCTCTTAAGTTTACGTCCTTTGCGTGCATGGAGTAAACCTTTTTCAACAGTGTTTTTGGCAACTGTTAAGACATTTTTTCTTCTTCCCCAGTTACCTTTTGCCATCTTCAGGATTTTTTTACGACGTGCTCTTGAAGCTACTTTGTTTTTTGATCTTGGCATAATTATCCTTTCATTTTAGAGCAACGCTGTAATGCGTTTTTGTTCAGCAGAAGAGACTAAGGTAGACTTCCTTAACTTTCTTTTCCTCTTCGTGCTTTTTGAAGTTAGAATATGGCTTTTGTAAGCCTTTTTTCTTTTTATCTTACCGGATGCAGTTACTCTGAACGTTTTGCGGGCACCGCGGTTACTTTTCATTTTTGGCATTTTATTACCTGTCCTTTGTTTATTTTTTCTTCTTTCCTTTTTGAGGAACAATAATCAAACTTAAACTTCGTCCTTCCATTTTCATAGGACTTTCTACTTTGGCAATATCCTGTACTTTTTCAATAAAAGTATTTAATAATTCTTCGCCTTTTTCCTGGTAGGCCATTTCTCTTCCTTTAAATACTACGGAAACTTTTACTTTGTTGCCGTCTTCAATAAAATTAATGGCATGCCGGGTTTTAAAATCAAAATCGTGTGTATCTGTGTTTGGATGAAACCTGATTTCTTTTAATAAAGAAACCTGTTGATTCTTTTTCTGAATCTTTTCTCTCTTCTGCTGTTCGTATTTATATTTTCCGAAATCTATAATTTTACAAACAGGAGGTTCAGCTTTTGGAGCTATTTCTACAAGATCAAGACCTCTTTCCCGTGCAAGTCTTACTGCTTCTTTTGCCAGGAAAATACCGAGTTGATTACCGCTTTCATCAATGACTCTAACTCGTTGAGATTTTATATCTTCATTTATTCTGATTTCTTCTACTGTTACGATGTATTTGCCTCTTTAATTGTTAATAGTTTTATTTTTAATTTCATCCAGAACTTGTTTTACAAATTCTTCTGTTTGCATTGCACCGGTATCACCGACTTTATGTTTACGGATTGAAATATTTTTTGCATTCATTTCTTTTTCGCCTATAATTAACATATATGGTACTTTTTGAGTTTCCCAGTCGCGGATTTTGTAACCGATTTTTTCATTTCTTTCATCAAGCTGAAAACGAATGCCGTTTATTCTTAAAGTTTCGGTAACTTCTTTTGCATAATCAATAAAATTTTGAGATACAGGAATTACAGCAACCTGCACAGGCGCCAACCACACAGGGAACGCACCTCCAAAATGTTCAATCAATACACCAAAAAATCTTTCAATTGAACCAAGCAAAGCACGGTGAACCATAAACGGACGATGTTCTTTTCCATCTTCTCCAATGTACGTCAAATCAAAACGTTCGGGAAGATTAAAATCGAATTGTACAGTTGACATTTGCCATTCACGGTTAAGAGCATCTTTAATTTTAATGTCTATTTTGGGTCCGTAAAAAGCTCCGCCGCCTTCATCAATTTCATATTCAATGTTATCTCGTTTAAGTGCTTTTTTAAGTGAGTCAATTGCTTTTTCCCAGAGAGAATCTTCACCAACAGCTTTTTCTGGTTTGGTTGCAAGGTAAAATTTCAAATCACTAAAACCGAAGGAGTTCCACATAAATTTTGAAAATCTTACTACTTCAACAATTTCATCTTCAATCTGTTCCTGCGAACAAAATATATGAGCATCATCCTGAGTAAATCCGCGGACTCTTAACAATCCGTGTAACACTCCGCTTTTTTCATATCGGTAAACTGTACCGAGTTCTGCCCAGCGAAGAGGCAAATCTCTATAAGAATGCAGGTGAGATTTATAAATCAATATATGAAAAGGACAATTCATTGGTTTGATGTAATAATCCTGTTCATCAACCTTCATTCCGTTATACATACTTTCTTTATAATTAACAAGATGACCGCTTGTTTCCCATAGCCAGCTTTTGCCCATATGCGGAGAGTAAACAATCTGGTAGCCATTTTCAAGATGAGCTTTGCGCCAGAAATCTTCTATTTCAAGACGGATGCGTGCACCTTTTGGATGCCAGTAAATTAATCCTGCTCCTGCATCTTCGTGGATACTGAATAAATCCAACTGTTTACCAAGTTTACGATGATCTCTTTTTTTAGCTTCTTCAAGAAAGATTAGATAATCATCAAGCATTTTTTTCTTCGGGAAAGAGATTCCGTAAATCCTTTGAAGCTGCTTGTTTTTTTCATCACCGCGCCAGTAAGAACCTGAAACAGTAAGAAGTTTTACATATTTAATCTTACCGGTTGATGGCAGGTGAGGACCAGTACAAAGATCAGTAAATTCACCTTCATTATAAATACTGATGGTTTCAGTGTTTTCATCAAGTTCGCTGATAATTTCAGTTTTATAGTTATCACCTTTTTGCGAGAAAAAGTTTAAAGCATCTGCTTTGGTAAGTTCAACTCTCTGGTATGAAGAATTTAACTTTGAAAGCTGCTGCATTTTATCTTCAATAACTTTCAAATCATCTTCGCTGAGTTTTTTATTGATATCAATATCGTAGTAAAAGCCATTTTCAATAGCGGGACCGACACCAAACTTAGCTTCTGGAAAAAGTGATTGAACAGCGTGAGCCATTAAATGAGAAGTTGAATGCCAGTAAACTTCTTTACCCACTGGATCATCGAATGTAAAAAATTTTATTGCAGCGTTAGAATTTAGCGGAGTATAAAGCTCTTTAACTTT
>CAZQSR010000128.1:0-6105 GCA_964596145.1 uncultured Ignavibacteriaceae bacterium | reverse complement strand
CCTGACAACTGGTTACGGCCTCAATTGAGCTTGCCGATAATTGTGAAACACTTCAATAGACTCAAGAACTCTGCCAGCGGGCCATATAGCAAGAAACGAGACAATAATGAAGTAACAATGGAATGGATCCAAAACATCGCTAATAAATGGTTCCCTCCTAATCAGCACACAGGCTCCGAATGCTAACTAAATCAGATAATGTGTTTGTAAGTCAAATTGGATTTGATCTGCGACTTAACATGAATTACATTGACATGAACAATATCGTTAAGGAACTACAGGCTTTCGGGTTTCGTCGCTGTTACCGGGATCGCTTGTTCAGGCTTCCCGGAGGACCGGTTCACCTCCGGGGGCCTTTTTACACTTAATCGGGGCAATTATTCACCAATTAAATAAATCATGAAAGACAATCAGACATTTGAAAAACAGGTAATTAACTTCGATGAAATGGAGTTTAAAAGGCAAACCCAGAATTTTAATCAGAACCTGGATATCCTCAACCAGATTGTTGAACTGTATGAAGGTTTATTTGCTGGAAAAATGACCCCTGAAAGGATCAAAGAGATATTGGGTGGCAATTATGAATCGCTGAAAGAGGCTGCTCGTCAGGCAGTAAGAAAAGACGTTAAGAATCAAGTGCTTTCGGAGATTGCTCTCCAGAGGATTGAAGAAAGGATTGAGGAGTTTGAGGCTAAGGCCTCGCAACTTGTCAAGAGATTTAACCAGTCAGGATTAAGGGCGTTCCCCGTAGTGATCCCCGTAGACTGGTTTGGGATAAACCCTGAGGGACGGTTTTATATTCCAGACGAAACGATTGCCAAAATCAAAGAGCGTTGTTCGAATTACATATCTTGCCCAGAGGAGCTTGAGCTGCACGAAGCCTTGCAGCAAGTTGCCACCGGATACACGAGATTTCTGGCCGGTTGGGGACAATTTACCCGGGACCGCATACCGGCGTACATTTCGATTGAAAACTTTCTTTCAATTGAGAATGGAATTGTAACTCCGAGTTTGAACAATGACTATTCACAATTAATCCGATAATTACATGACCACAGAAAATTCAATGATCGCATTTCTTGATAAACAAGAAAAACGGCTAAAAGAGCTGGAAGACCGTATTGCCGGGAATGATCCTAAGCCAAAGGAGAAACCAGATGAGGTGGCAGAATTCATTGAGCTAATGAAGGCTATCAATAAGACAGATCAAGCCGGAACGGGCAATGGAAACGACTTCACGCTTGGGATTCAATATTGATGTAACCGCATTAATTTTGGAGTCCATAAAAAAGAGGCCCGGACGAATCCGGGCTTTTTTATTCTCCCTATACTCAATTGAAGCCTATAACCTTATCTCTATATTTGCTTATTAGCCTAATTATGTGTATCTTACAACACAACAACACGACGTATGATAATAATTAAAAGACTTGAGCTTAAAAAGACTTACCGGATTGAGTGGCTTCGTTACATTACCGGAGTTGACCTGTCAAACCATTGCATGAAAAGCTTTCTGGGAGTGAATGACCATAATTTCAAAGGGTATCAGCGGAACTATTACGATATCAGGCTCAGGGAGGGCTATAAGTATTACTACTTTTGTGCAGTTGACGAGAACTGGATCTGGGCAAATAACGTTCACATTGCCTTCCGGGAAAAGGCCGGCTCGAAGATCGTTATTGACAACGAAAGGGTTTCCTGTGAAATTATGAATGCCGAGAATATACCCATCGACAGTAGTGCAATTGACTGGAGCTTGCCACAGGCTCAAAACAAAAAGTTCTCTACCTGCAGAAACTGGATGTTCGCAAATCTCATAAAGCAAGACTTTGGAAAACAGGAATTGCCTTTGGGGAAATAGGTCAGCGATGAGGTCCCTCACAATTGTGTATTATTGGAAATAACCGGCTTTAAATGCCCTCCTGCGAAAGTTGACATCAGGACGATAAACGCTATTAATTGGATTAAACTACGTCCGCAAACTAAGCCTAAGGGGCCAAAATAAGCAAGTAACCGTATGAACATGACAAAAGACATCGACTACGATAGTCCGGACTTGGACCCGGAACAAGTGTATGCATACCTAACGTTGGGTATCAGGACACCTCATAATGATTACGAGAGAGAGTTGTTGAAAGAGATCAACCGAATAAAACGAGACGGATTCATGGTCGATATCCCTTCTAACGGGATTTAACAAAGAGGACCAAACCGGGGAGATGTATTTATAGATTGATTATATTTGTATTACTGTAAGGGTCAATGTATTCAAAATAAGCAATATATAAAGTATAAATTGTTAACAATTTTTCGTGATGGTATACCTACTTGAAGTAATCATTATATGCCATAATCGGAAGTAATGTATACTAAAAGTAAACATATATACAAGTTTTCCACAAGCTTAAAAGAGAGACAGAATGCCAAATTTAAAGCAGATAGAAGCACTGAGAAATAAATACAATGTTACAAGTGTTTCAAGAAGCAATATTAACCTGAGACATATAAAAGCACTTAATGAGAGTTTTAATAAATCATCATACGAGATTAAATCATTTTTCAGTTCTCAAGGTCTGGATAAACACATTATTGAGTACTTTGAAGAACAAAAAAGTTCAAATGTTATTTTACTTTTCATAGATATTACTGATTTTTCAAAAAGATGCGAGAATCTCACCAATTCTCAACTGTCTACCTATTTAGACAATTATTATGATGAGGTAATTCCAATAATTTATAGACATGGCGGAGAA
Source organism: uncultured Ignavibacteriaceae bacterium (assembly GCA_964596145.1). Classification (GTDB taxonomy): domain Bacteria; phylum Bacteroidota; class Ignavibacteria; order Ignavibacteriales; family Ignavibacteriaceae; genus CAZHVS01. The sequence continues at coordinate 3,352 of CAZQSR010000128.1, read as the reverse complement.
ATTGAAAAAATAATTGGAGATGGCATTATTTGTTTGTTTGGTGAACCTTTCCTAACTGATTCAAAAAAAGAGCTTTTTAAAAAGGCAGACCAATGTGCGAAGGACATTATTATTGAGCTTAAGGGTACAAATAGGGAAGTGAAAATTGCTTTAAATGATGGTAATATCATGTATTATAAAAACAAATCTGCAAATTATCCAGAATATACTATGATTGGAAAACCAATGACTGAATTGTTCAGGTTGGAAAGCGTTTCTGAAAATAACTCAATTAATTTTTTTCATATATGTGACTATGACGAGATGGAAATTTCACAGGAAGGAGTATATAAGTTAAGTACTTCTAATCAACATTCTTATTGGAAAAAATCTGATTCTTTAAAAGTCGAGCTTAAGGGAGTAGATTGGAGCTTCATTAAAAAGTTTTCATGTACATATAAAACAGAATAACGGCGAAGAAAATGGCTATTAAAGACAAAATATTGGAAATTGAAGAGGATATAACCGACATAATTAACACTAAATTCTCATTCATTGATACTAAACAAGTTCCTAATTCAGAAGATAATGATCTAACTTTTGAAAGAGATGTAGAGAAGAAAGGCAAAAGAATTGAAACTTGTGTATTATTCGTTGATATTAGAAACTCTGTAAAACTTAATGAACAGCACCATACTCAGACCATGGGGAGGATTTATACAGCATTAACAAAAGCTGTATTAAAAATTGCAGACAATTATGGTGGTTTTATAAGAAATATAATTGGTGATAGAGTTATGGTCGTATTCCCTTCTGAAAACTGTTTTACTAACGCTGTTAATTGCGCAATTACAATAAACCATGTTGCTCAATACGTAATTGATAAGAAGTTCAAAGAGGTTGATTTTAAATGTGGAATAGGAATTGATTATGGAGAATTAAGGGTCATAAAAGTGGGATTACAAAGAAAAGGTAGTGAGAGAGCAGAAAATAAAAACTTGGTTTGGATTGGTTATCCTGCAAATATTGCATCAAGGCTAACAGATTCAGCTAATAAGGAAATCGAATTTGAAATTTACATAGTGACAAGAAACCCAATTAATCCTGATGCTGTTAAGCCATTCAATATGCTTTCGTCCTACTTAGGTACTTCATCATATGACCCAAAGACTCCTTTATATCTATCGACTACTGAAACAGTAGAGATGACAATGGAAGAGTTTGCTAACAAAATTAGTAGTGCGAGAGATGGTGAATTATATATGATGGGGGGCAATTTTATAAAGTTTTCAAAAGAAAAACGAAAATACAAGTATCCTAATATTTTAATGACAGAAAACGTTTACAATGGATTTAGAAAAGCAAATCCAGAAAGAAAATGTATCAAAGAAAAATATTGGACTGAAATTAATCACGGGATAAAGGATGTTAGCTCAAAGATATATGGTGGTGGTGTTACTTGGGATATTTAATTTTGAAAATAATGGAAAAAAAGATAGAAAAAGCAAAATCCAAATTTGAAATAGTAAATCAATGGATTTCAAACTGTGACACAAAAAGTTCAATTCTATTAGCTTTTTACGGTGTCCTTTTAACGGTAGTATTTACCTCTGAAATTACTTGTAAAATATCGACGACTTTAAGCATGACTGCTAATTTAAATGATATAGGGTTAACTGAAATTATGAATTTTATTTCTTTGATTTCGATTATTGTGTTTTTTGTTTGTTCTTTTCTATGTCTGTTATTTGTATACAACACTTTAAAAGCAAGAATTAACGCAGATGGTTATAGTCAACCTGAATTAAAAACAGATTCAAATATTTTCTTTCTTAAAATTAGCAATAAGACCTATATCGATTTCAAGAGAGTGACGAATACAGAAGAAAATGAAGATTATCTTAATGACCTTAATTCACAAATCTATATTAACTCTAAAATTGCGACCCAAAAATTTAAGGCATATAATAAGAGTCTTTTATTTGGCTTTTTAGGTTTGATTTCTTTGGGATTATATTTATTAACTGCATGAAACAGCCAGTGGGTAACACATGGTATAATGCGTGCGGATTTCAGAGGTTTGCGAGCTTTTGTAGCTCATAAGATAGGTCGGTTTAAACTGATAGGAACTCACCCCGTAATCCGCCACGACTTCATACCATAAAAAGTTGGCGTGATTTAAAAATAGAAACATGCGTTCTTTAAGAGCTTGAATTGTAAATTAGATTTCCTCATTGATGTGACCTTTTCAATCGGGGTAAAAATGGACTTCTCTTTAATTGTAACAGGATTATTAACTTTAATAATAATGGCTATGAAAAAAGTAGAACAAAATTTAAACTTCATTATAGGTGCAATCGGAATGGGGGTACTCCTGGGGAAGTCCGTTACCCCGATTGTAAGAAAGGTAATTCAACGGAAGTTTATTTTACAGTGATTCAAGAGCGAGTACTGGGGGAGAAATCCCCCCTTCCCCTCCCCCAAAAAAAGAATAGTGAATGGAATTTGACAAGAATAAATAAAACCACCGCTAACAACCGGTAATGCGCAATTGCCGTGTGGAGGGGTTGCTAAAGTTGGTTCATTTGCATACCTTATGGGTAACCCAACACGCAAGCGCCTTGAAGCGGCAACTGCGCATACCGCCGAACGTTATGTGCAAAGCGGGAATAGCCATAAAATCAAAGAAAGGTTACATTACAATTCTGATGCATTAAAGTAAAAAATCATTTGATAAAAGAATATGGAATTATTAGAAGGTATACCTAAGGTTTTATTCAAATATCGTGATTGGGAAAATGAACACCATCGAGATATAGTCCAGAAGAACGAGCTATATTTCTCAAGCATGAGTCAATTTAATGTAAGCATTCGGCCTGCTACATATTTTGCTAACGGAAGGATCCGATTATCTTCCCCGGCAAAAAATCAATGTTAAGCAGTTCAAAGATGGCCGTTATCTTGGAGCGGCAGAAGGAGTCGGGATTAAGCGTCAAAAGTTTTTGTACCAACGAAGGCATAGCACCATCAACATTTTTTTACTGGCAGAAGAAGCTTCGTACGGAGGGCCCTGGCGGGCGCTTTATACCGCTGCTTGTCCGGGCACCTGGATCAGCGGTATACCCAGCCTCTGGACAGAAGCCTGCTCCCGGCATGGACAATAACCAGTTGGAGATTACCTATCCCAACGGGACCACCCTTCGGATAAGACAAACCCTGGATCTGGCCGGACTTCGTTCACTTGTATCCCTGTTAGACTGAGGCCCATGTTCCATCTTCACAGCTCACTGAGGTATTACTTGTATCCTCTGCCGGTAGATATGCGCAAAAGCTTTTACACCCTGAGTGGTGTGGTTAACTCACTGATGAACCA
>CAZQSR010000127.1:0-6138 GCA_964596145.1 uncultured Ignavibacteriaceae bacterium | reverse complement strand
AAGCATCACGCCAACCTGCTCACGCAGGACGCGCTTCGCAAGTTACGCGCACGTTCTGCATATTTTCTGGCAAGGTACTGAATGAACAGTCCTCTGTCACGTTCTGAGCTTCTCACCTTCTCCTTTGCAAAGCCTATAAGATAAGAAAAGCTCAATTGGGAGTAAGATGCTCTCATGGATTTCTAAGATTGGTAGTTGTGGTAGTAAGGAATCAAAGATAGGTTTCTGAGCAGAACATCCGCGTGAACCTGACTCGCGCTGTTGGCACGATTCCTGCGCTTTTTCTGCGGGGTTCCAAAGAGAACATTCATTGAGATAAGGAAATGATGGACTGCATAAAGTGAAGATGTCGCTTCACCTGCAACAATCGCGCCAACCTGCTTACGCAGGTCGCGCTCCCAGGTTACGCGCACGTTATGCGGACGCTTCGCGCATTTCTTATAATATTTTAGTTTTTATTAAATGAGGTTTTTATGAAAACAGCTCTAAAAAAATATTTAGATTTATCTGAATCAGAAATAATAAAGATATGGAATGATGCTATTTTTATTTTTGATACAAACGTATTATTGAATTTATATAGATATACTGAAAATACAAGAAATGCTTTATTAAAGTCTATAAAAGATCTTGGGATTCAACCATTTCTACCATATCAGGTAGCATTTGAATTTATAAAAGATAGACCTAAAGTAATATTTGATACTATTGATAGATATGATACTTTGACAAAAAATACAACAAAATTTTTAAATGATATTAAAGATACATTGAGATTGCCATCTAATGATGAATCTTTATCTATTCTTGAAAAGTATATTCAAGATTGGATTATAAAAAGAAAAGAGGCAGATTTAAAAGTTACAACACCTTCAAATGACGAAATCTTAACTATTTTACTTGATTTATTTAATAACAAGGTGGGATCAAAACAATCAAAACAAATTTTAGACAATATCTACAAAGAAGGGAAGGAACGTTATGAAAAAGACATCCCCCCAGGCTTTAAGGACAAAAGTAAGCTGCAAGTAGGTGATAATAGTGCGTTTTCTGATTTAGTTATATGGAAAGAGATGATTGAAATTAGCAAAATAAAAAATAAAGACATAATATTTATTACAAATGATCAAAAAGATGATTGGTGGAATATTATAAAGGGAAAATCATTAGGACCAAGATTAGAATTAAGAAGTGAATTTTTTGAAGAAACAGGAAGATTGTTTTTAATATATACAATAGAAAGTTTTTTAGATTATATGCCTAATAGCAAAGGATTAATAACTCAAGCAGTTATTGATGAAGTAAAAAAATCATATATTTCAGATCAAATACAAGATAATAATTTTTCAGATATAAAAATAAATAATTTAATTAATGGCATAAACAAGAGAAAAAAAGTTATTGCACATCTTGAAGATAAATATAATGAGACACTCGATGAGAAACTCCTTGAACAAATATATAATACAAGAAAGAATCTTATAAAAAAAGAAAAAGAGCTAAATTATTATAATATAAATAATAAAAATACATTTTAAGTGCGCATAACAAACGCTTGAACCAGACTTGCACTTTGTCACGATGCGTGCAGTGCTTCAGTGTCCAAAACTGAAAAGTAACCGAGATAAGAAAAAAGGTAATTAGCAAACTAAAACTGCCGCTCAACCAGCACGCATCGCGCCAACCTGCTCACGCAGGGCGCGCTTCGCTGGTTAAGCGCACGTTAGGCAGACGCGCTTAGCGCGCCAAAACTATAATTGGAGGTATATTATGGCAAAGACAAAAATTGAGTTTGACCTTGAGTCATCTGAATTTTCAACCGAAGAGATTCGAATTATTTCTGAATGTCTTAGTATAAAAAGAGAAGACATTAATTCAGTGTTAGTTAAAATTGCAAAGACAGCTTTGATGGAATATATAAAAATGTTCAAAGAGAAAGGTTTGCCAACTAGAGCAGATGAGGTTATGCAAGAAAGATTGTTTTTTCTTTTGTTATATTATTATATAGATAGACTACCACTTGAAAGTGAAATATCAGCAATTTTTCAACTAACACAATCACAGAGCGCGACACTTCTAAGAAATACTATTTCGCGATATCGCATAAAAATACAGCGGTATATAACTAATACATTACAGGCAGTTATTAAATCAGCAAAAAAGAATGATGAAACAGACAATTTTGAAATGATTATAAAATCAAAAATCATACTAGAGGAATTAAATAGAATAATAGCACAGCAAGGGCCATCGCTAGTACAAATATCAAAGAAAAAAGGTATAGCATCGCTTTATACTTGTCCTGAGGATACATATAATCTTCTCAAAAAAATGGTAGGGTTATAATGAGTGATATTTTGTCAGCAATTGGAATTCTTTTAGCAATAATTACGCTTTTCTTCGAAAAAGTTGCAAATGATATTAAGCCTCTTTTAGAAAAATCGATACCGCCAAAGGAGCAAGAATCTGAAATAAAGAAAACTAAAAGGGAAATTGATAAAGGAATTAAAAAGATGTCTTTATTTGTCTTTTTGTATTTCTTTTTCGCATGGCTGTTATTGCCAACAAGTTTTGAAATTGTTTCAAGATCTATATTTTCTATTTGGAATTTCGATACTGTAAATACAATATATATAGTTGTTAATTGCACGTTAATTATCTTCTTAATTGCTGCAATTAAAACTTTAGGTGCACTAATACGTAAAAGAAGGAAATGCCTAACAACTGCTTCGACCTGACATTGCTACTGTCACGAAACTTGCTTGACGCTTCGCTTGGCAAGTTTCGCGCCAGCTTGACGCAATGCAGGTCAAGCAAATGTTATGTCGACGCGCGCTTTCGCGCGCGCGGGGTTTTTATAGATTCGTAAACAAAGCAAGGAATTATCCAATGATTATAAGAAAATGGGGAAACAATGATCTTGAAGCTGTTTTACAATTACTGAATGAATTAAATGATGCTCTCAATGAAGACCAACAAATAAGTCGTGAATCAATACAATCGCAATATAGTGAGATGGAGAAACAGTCTGATATATATGAAAACTATGTCTATGAAGACGAAACCAAAATAAAAGGATTCATTTCATTGCTGCATTACAGGAGTGTTTATCACAAAAAGGGAACAACACAAATCAATGAACTTATTGTAGGTAAAGAATATAGAAAAAATGGAATCGGAAAAGAATTACTTGAATATGCAATAAAAAGAGCTAAAGAAAATGGAATGGATGAAATAGAAATTGGGGTAATGAAAGAAAATACAAAGGCAATCGAGTTCTATAAACGAAATGGTATAAACGAAGAGTATTTATTATTAGGGAAAGAGTTTTAGGAAGATTGACATAACAATCGCTTCGACCTGACAATCCGGCCTGTCATGGTTTGTGCTTAGTAATTGTGGCACAAACCACGCCAGGCTCGGATTGCAGGTCAAGCGTATGTTAGATGGACGCCGCTAACGCGGCGCGAAAAGCTTATATTATAATGCATAAATACCATCTTTAATGGAGATCATAAATGAACAATTTGCTTCATAGTGTTAAAAGAGCATGCACATTGTTTGATGCTGGTAGTGAAGATCACGAATATATTTCTATTAAAATACGCCCGATAAACGGCGGATGTTGTTGTTTCCACTGTTGGCCGAAAACCTGGGAAGTGGTTACGCAAAGTGTTCATACAAAAGAACCATTAGAAGATGAAGGTGATGCACTAATAATTGATGGTAATAATGAATATGTAATAGAATGTCATGAGAGCGGTCCGGAAATAGTAATACTGATCGATAGAATAGTAGCATATTCAAGTTTTTTAGTTTCTGTGGCTGGATTGATATTTACAATTATTCAAGCACGACAAAAAGAAAAGCCTGGTACGAAACTAGAATTGATCAAAAGAACCTATAAAAAGGGTATAATTAAAGAAGAAATAGTAATGAGAATTGATGGCTCAATAAATAATCAAAATGAAATTGTGAGTATTTTAAGAGAGCAGATAGATAATAAATAAGGAATAAAGATTTCATCTAACAATCGCTTCGACCTGATAATGGCGTTTGTCACGGTTTGTGCAGTCGCTGCGCTCCTTGGCACAAACCGCGCCAATTCGCCATTACAGGTCAAGCGTATGTTAGGCGGACGCGCTTTGCGCGCATAATTTTGAATCGTAAGATATTCTAGTACAGTGCAAGTTTTTAAAAGGCAGGTGCAAAAATGAAAATTAAGTCTCTTTACGTTGATGGTTTTCGATGCCTAAGTGAATGCCAGATTGACTTCGATACCCAGGTAACGATTATTGTCGGAGAGAATGATTGTGGAAAAACATCACTCATTGATTGCTTAAAGATAGTAACACAAGGCAAACCTGTAGAAATTGATGACTTTAATTATGAAAAGAATAGAATTGAAATACAGATTGATATTGAGAATATGGTATTTACGAAAGTATACAATCTAGAGAACGAGCACATTAGTGAGGAGCCATTAAAGGCCAGGATGAGCATTGCATATATCGTTGCTTTAAGGAACAAGATAAACGGACCAACTTATGATTTAGCAAATGAAGTAAACGATGCTGAAATACGAGACTTGGGGCGATTGCTCAGTATCACGGTGAGATCGAATATTTCGACTGATAAGATACGCGAACGAATAAATGAAATACTTCTTCCAGTAGGCGACGAAGGACTTGAAATAGCTAGTGCTCAATTCCCACCATTTAATAATATACTATTAGATGGTAGGCAATTCGAAAATGTTTCATCATTTTTCAAAGAAATATTTCTTAAGGAAAAGCAGACTTCAATATGGCAAGAGCCTATCGAAAGTGGCATCTCAATTGAAGAATTTGTAAGAAATAAAATAGATAGCTACTCAAGTGAAATTTCTCAAAAAATGAGCGAAAGAGGAATGGTTGAGAGAATCCGAAAATTCCTACCAAGCCTAACTGATATAAAAATAGAGCCGATATATCAAACTAAAGATCTAAATATTGATGCTAAAGTAAAGTTTCTTGAAGGATCTACAGAGGTTAATCTTCAAAAAAAGGGTGATGGTACTAAAAGAAGAATTACAATGGCGCTACTAGAATTCAAACGAGATGAAAACTTAGTGCCTTCGGATGGCTCGACTATATATCTTCTCGATGAGCCTGATACCCATTTGCATGTAAGAGCGCAAATGCAATTATTAAATACGCTCAAAGAGTTTTGTGATTCGGGAAATCAGGTCATTATTACGACACATTCGCCGTTCATGATGAATGCGATGAGACCCTCAGAAATTCGGATGATGTATCAGAGAGAGCCAAACAAGACTAGAGTAAAGTGTCTAACTGATGAAAAGGATATAACCTCAAAAGTACTTCAAAACCTTGGGGTAGAAAATCTATATTTGTTTTTTGCAAAGACAATACTATTAGTGGAAGGAGAGACCGAAGAGACTTTCATACCGAACTATCATTACAAAGCCTATGGAGAAAGTTTGAGCTCAAGATTGATAAGGATAATAAATGTAAAGGGCATTCAAAATATTTATGGCTTTTCGAAAGGTATTCTTGAATTACATTCAGCAGACAGCATATTGGCGCTTTATGATAACGATGCCTTGCCTGAAACACTAGCATTAATAGATAGTTTGGCAATTACAAAAGAAAATAGGTTTGTCCTGGGTAACAAGGAATTCGAAGACTCCTTCAGTTCTGAAGTGATTCATCGCTCCTGGAGAAGCCACCTGGAAGCAATAGGAAGAACAATACCGGAAGAGTGGAAAATCGGAAACATTGAAAATATGAGAGAAGAGGCTATTGCAGATCCATCAAAGAAATTTTCTACTATGATTAAGCAATTGAATAAGGGCTCAGGGACACAATTAACAAAGCCAATACTTGGCGGAGCCATTGCTGAATACATCACAGATACCGAAATTCCTGAAATTCTCAAGAATCTCTTCAGTAGATTAAGATCATGTAGCTAGATTTCGCCTAACAAAGATTTCAACCTGACTCGCCTATGGCACGGTTTTGTGCTAGTCGCTTCGCTCCCTAGCACAAACCGCGCCATTACGGCTCGCAGGTTAAATCAATGTTAGCCGGGCGCGCATTGCGCGCTTCAAAGAGCCAAGATATTGGTTTACTCTTC
>CAZQSR010000126.1:0-6164 GCA_964596145.1 uncultured Ignavibacteriaceae bacterium | reverse complement strand
CCACAACAAAAACACAAAAACCCCACCCAAAGGAAATACCATCAAAAGAACTCGATCCTCTACCAATTTCATCCAAAAGGATTAAACTTTTCTCAGTTGCATTATTTAATATATTTGCTGCCTCTTGCATTTCAACAAGGAATGTACTTTCTCCAGCAGATATATTATCGCTTGCACCTACACGAGTAAAAATTCTATCAACCAATCCTATTTTTGCTTGTTTAGCCGGTACGAATGCACCTATTTGTGCAAGCAGCACAATTAATCCAAGCTGTCTCAAATAAACTGATTTCCCCGCCATATTCGGACCGGTCAGAATAATGATTTGGTTTTCTTCGTTATCCATTTTATGATTATTAGGAGTGAACTTTTCTCCCGGTGATAAAATTCTTTCCACAATTGGATGTCTACCTTCGATAATTTCAATCGAATGAGAATTATCAATTTCCGGTTTAACGTAGTTATATTCATAGGCAGCTTCAGCAAATGAAACAAAACAATCAAGCATTGCAATTAGTTTTGCGTTTTGCTGTATTGCTTCAGTTTCTGCTGCAACCATTAATCTTGTTTCATTAAATAATTGTGATTCGAGTTCATAAATTTTTTCTTCAGCATTAAGAATTTTATCTTCGTATTCTTTTAAGGCAGGAGTAATAAATCTTTCAGAATTCACAAGTGTTTGTTTGCGGATATAATCAACAGGAACTTTATCTTTGTTGGCGTTGCTAATATCAATATAATATCCAAAAACCTTATTATAACTTATTTTGAGAGAAGAAATTCCTGTTCGCTCCCTTTCTTCTTTCTGAAGATTAGCAATCCAATCTTTACCGTGTAAAGATATTTCTCTAAGTTCATCAAGTTCTACAGAGAAACCAGTTTTAAAAACTCCACCATCCATAATGTTTAATGGTGGTGAATCAACAATCGATTTTTCAATTTCAGCAACAAGTTTATCAAGCGGCTGTAATTTTTCTTTTAACTGTATCAAAGTCTTTGATGAACAATTTTCAAGTATGTTTTTAATAACCGGAATTCTCATTAAAGAAGTTTTAATGCTGATAACATCGCGGGGATTAGCTCTTCCAGTGCATATCTTCGATATTAATCTTTCAAGATCTCCTATTTCTTTAAGTTCGGAAGAGATTTTTTGTCTTAAATCTTTTTTCTTAAAAAGATCATCCACAGCCTGCTGTCTTGCAACTATTGGTTCAAGTTTTATCAGAGGTGCAGAAATCCATTTTTTAAGTAATCGCCCTCCCATTGCTGTTTCAGTCTTATCAAGAATTGCAAACAGAGAACCTTCTTTTGCTCCTTCATTCATTGAATAAGTAATTTCAAGATTTCTTTTTGTTGATGAATCGAGTGACATATAATCCGTTGGATTATAAACTGCAATTTTACTAATGTGGGATAAATTACTTTTTTGAGTATCGTGCAAATAATGAACAACCGCGCCAGCAGCTATTAATCCCGCTGTTAAACCTTCAACTCCAAAACCTTTGAGGGTTACAGTTTTTAATTGGTTCAACAATGTATCATTTGAGTAATCCAAATTGAATATCCAATCATCCAGTTTAGTAATACGAATAGTTGGATTTGTTTTTTGAATCACCTGCGAAAGTAGTTCTTTATCTCTTTTTTGAATTAAAATTTCAGAAGGATTAATTAATTCAATCTGTTGCTTTAATAATTCTGATTTAACTTCATATGCAAAAAATTCACCTGTAGATATATCACAAAAAGATATTCCAGCTATTTCTTCTTTAAGTACAATTGCAAACACATAATTATTTTTTTTATGATCAAGTAATTTTTCTGAAAAGGCCACTCCGGGAGTAACAACTTCAATCACTTCCCTTTTTACTATTCCCTTTGCAAACTTGGGATTTTCAATTTGTTCACAAATAGCGACACGGTATCCAGCTCTTACTAATTTGGGTAAATAAGAATCAATAGCATGATGCGGAAAACCAGCTAACGGAACTTCTCCTGCCGCTCCATTTGCTCTTTTAGTTAAAGTTATTCCAAGCACTTTAGAAGCTGTTTTTGCATCCTCTTCAAAAGTTTCAAAGAAATCGCCAACCCTGAAAAGCAAAATAGTGTCGGGATGAGATTCCTTAATCTTAAAATATTGATTCATCAAAGGTGTTTGCATATACAATCAGATTTACTAAACTAAAATAGCTCAAAGAAAAAAGAATATCAATTTTGATATTAAATTTCTAAATTGTTAAAAAATCTTTGATACAGGATAATTAAAATATTTCAAAAATTCCTTAGATTGTTACCATTGATTTTTTAATTAATAAATTATAGGAGAAAAAATGTTGTCTTTCCACAAAACCATTAAACTCATCTTACCTTTAACTATTTTATCTTTCCTTCTGATAACCGGATGCGGAAAAAATGAAAAACCTGCGAATGAAAATCAGGACCAAACGTCATCTGTATCTGATGCAGGAAGTAAAGGAAAATATAAAATTAAATCGGGTATTATTACTCTGAAAACTGAAAATAGCATGATAAAAATGGATATTGCTTCCACTTTGTACTTTGATGATTATGGAAATAAAGAAAGTACAGAAAGTTACAGTGAACTTTCTATGATGGGACAAACTATCAAGAATCATCAAAGAAATATGGTGCTTGATGGTTATTCATATAATTTAGACCTCGAAAAGAAAACCGGAACAAAAACTAAAATTTCTGATTTTATGGATCCATCAAAATTTGATTATACAAATCTTTCTGATGAAATAATTAAACAGTGGAATATTAAAAAAGAAGGCTCTGAATCTATACTTGGAAAGACCTGTGAAGTAATGAGTATGAGCAATGATAAAATGCAGATGACAGGCAAAGTGTGGATTTGGAATGGAATTACATTAAAATCCCAAGTTGAAATGGCTGGAATAAAAATTTCACTTGAAGCAACAAAAATAGAAGAAAATGTAAGTGTCCCTGCAGATAAATTTGTTGTGCCTGAAGGATTCCAGATTCAAGAAGTTACGATGCCTAAAGAAATGATGAATCAAAATTAATTAAACGATGAGGAAAATTATGAAAATGAAATCAATTTTCTTTTTGCTTTTCGTCTTTGCTTTTTTTTGTGTTGAAAAATCATTTGCACAAATAGATTTACTTGGTAAAGTAAAAGATAAAGTTGAAGATAAAGTAAATCAAAAGACTGATGAAGCGATCGATGAAGGCTTAAATAAACTGGAAGAAGGAATTAAAAACGACAATCAAACCGAAGAAGTTGAAAAGAAAGAGGAACAGGAAAAAGTCGAACAAAAAACCATTAAAGAAGAACAAAAAGATGTTCAACAGGAAGTTGTAAAGAAAAAAGATGACGATTTGAAATCATTCTCAAAATATGATTTTGTTCCTGGAGATAAAGTTATATACTTTGAGGATTTTTCACAGGATGTAATAGGAGAATTTCCTGCTTTGTGGAATACAAATAAAAGTGGTGAAGTAAAAACAACCAATAAATATCCTGGTAACTGGTTTATGATGCAGGACTACGGTCTTTTCTGGTGGGAAAAACCAATTCAACTACCGGAAAACTTTACAATGGAATTTGATTTAATTCCACTGGATAATGGTGAAGAACAACAAGCAGTAGGTGTGTCTCTAAATCTTCTACAAGTTGAAGAAGGTGATATCTATCCAAGTATGGGTGTTCCCGGCAAAGGTGGTATCGAATTAAGTCTCAATACTTATAACGGACAACATTCTATCACCGGTTATGGAGATGGAAATTATGGTATGAGTGGAAGTTATACAAAGGAAAGCGGTTTATTAACCCGTGGTGAGTTAAACCATATTGCTATCTGGGTGCAAAAAACAAGAGTAAGACTGTACCTGAAAAATGAAAAAATATTTGATTTACCCCGAGTGCTTGAAGCAGGATTAAAACTCGATCAGATAAGGTTCTGGCCTCCTCAAGGAAGTTGTCCTTTAGTATCAAATATTAGAATAGCGCAAGCGACAGGTGATGTTCGAAGTAAGCTATTAACCGAAGGAAAAATTGTTTCCCACGGTATCTATTTTGATGTTAATTCTGACAAAATTAAACCAGAGTCTTACGGTTCATTAAAAGAAATTGCTGATGTTCTTACGCAAAATCCAAATGTTAAAATAAAAATTATTGGACATACCGACAGCGATGGAGATGATAAGTCAAATCTCGATTTATCAAAAAGAAGAGCAGCTTCTGTTAAAAATATGTTAATATCAGAATTTAAAATTGATAGTTCAAGGATAGAAACAGACGGAAAAGGTGAAAGTGAACCAATCTCTGATAACAAAACGAAGGAAGGCAAAGCAAACAACAGAAGAGTTGAGTTTATTAAACTCTGAGTGAAATAAAAATTTCATTATTAAAAAATCTCTTAAGCAAAACTTAAGAGATTTTTTTTACCAAATAACTTTATCCCCAACCCGAATTCCATTTATATCTGTAAAACCAGCATTCACTTCAAGTACATATTGACTTGGTTTAGTGCTTCTGTAACTTTCATCTGATTCAACACGAGTATTTTTATGAATGGTTACTATTTCTTTTGTTGAATCGATAAAAATCATATCAAGTGAAATCTTTGTATTTCTCATCCAGAAAGAAAGCGTATCGGGGGCGGGAAAAATAAAAAGCATTCCTTCATCCACACCCATTTTTTCACGAAACATTAATCCAACCTGTCTGTCATATTCATTGTCAGCAATTTCAATGTCTATTCTTTTCAGCAGCTTACCATCTGGTGATGAGAATACAAGTTCGGCTTCTTTTTTAAATTTATACTCCACTTTATCCGATTTCTCTTTATTAATATCTTTCAGTATAAAAAATGCAACTGCAAAAAACATAAGCCATAAAGGAATTTGAGATAATAGTTTTTTCTTTTTCGTTCTTGATATATTTTTCATTTATTGTTTTCACTTTTGTTTTAATTTTTAATGGCAAATATAATAGATAGAGAAGAAATTAATTTAAGCCCTGTTCAATTAAAAATGATTGAAAGAGGCTGGGGAAAAGAAACTGTAGAATCAACTACTGTTGAAAAAATAGTTTATCGCTCTGATGGCTTGAAAATAAAAGGCTACATCGCTTATCCAAAGTATAACACCGACGCGAAATTTCCATGTATAATATGGAACAGGGGCGGTTATAAAGAAAGAGGTTATATTGATGAGTTTAATGCAAAAGGAATATTCGGACAAATAGCTAGCTGGGGTTATGTTGTTTTTGCTTCTATGTACAGAGGAAGTATAGAAAACAATGGAACTGATGAGCTTGGTGGTAAAGACTTGAACGATATATTGACTTTGTACAAACTTGCAGAAAACTTTCCTTTTGCTGATAGAACCTGCTGGGGAATTGAAGGATGGAGCCGCGGAGGCATGATGACATATCTCGCTTTAAAGGAAAACAAACAGTGGGTGATCCCCAGATGCGCAGTTTTAATTTCTCCAATATCTGACCTTGTAACCAATCTTAATTTCTCTGCTGGTTTGAAAAATTATTTTGATCAAATTGGGATGAATAGTAAAAAAGAACTGGAATCACGTTCGGCTATTCATTGGGTTGACAAACTTCCGAAACAAACAAATTATCTTCTAATTCATGGAAGCAGAGATGAAATTATTCCTGTGCAGCAAACACTTGACATTGCAAAAAAATTTTCAGAAAACAATTTGAATTACCGTTTAACAATATTTGAACAAGGAGATCATTTCCTTAAAAAATTTAGAAAAGAAGTTTCAAAACAGTGCAAGGATTGGTACAAAAAGTGGCTTGGCTAAAAGGATAAAATGATGTTTTGTTATTTCAACAACAACATTTTGTTTGTTTGAGTATAATTTTTTGTTTTAAGGGTGTAGAAATATATACCGCTCGAAAGATTATTTGCAATAAAATTTATTGAATAATAACCAGGTGTTTTAATTTCATCTATGAGTGTTTTAACTTCTTTCCCAAGAATATCATACACTTTTAGGGTAACTAAACCCGTATTTTTAATTTCAAAAATAATTAAAGTTCCCGGATTAAATGGATTTGGGTAATTTTGCATTAAAGAATAATTTTCAGTTAGTTTTTCTCCATTATTTGTCCAGATATTTGATGATAAATCTTCATGGTAGATATTAACCCCAAATCC
>CAZQSR010000125.1:0-6184 GCA_964596145.1 uncultured Ignavibacteriaceae bacterium | reverse complement strand
CAAAATATCCAATGTTATCAATAAATTAGATGTGATTTATCGGATGCTTACATTACGGGTGTCTCGGTACAAGTTTTATCGGAGCCGAGAACTTATCACCGGTTACAAAACTGGTTGGGTGCATTGGCGCATTGTCGCGGTACAATGTTGATCGAAGCCAGAAAACTGTCTAGGTGTAATGGAGTTTTATGGTGTGCAGCTGCGCGTATCCGGGTGCAAGAACCATTACAAAATTGTCTTGGGAGCAGGGGCTAAAGCAAAAAGTGTGACAAGCTTATTGACCCTAGCGTCCGTGTTGGCGTTTCGTTCTTTTTTGCTATTAATATGGGGGTCCATTAAATGAAAATATATACTGTAAAGTCAGGGTTATTGCAGTCTAAGAATCTGAAGCGCATTTTCAAAACTTTCAAGTATTAGATTTAGTTTTGGTCCTAACAAACAAAATTCCTCATTAATTAGGCGAACGGTAATTTGAATTGATTTAATATTACTTTGTCCCTTAAGTAAATTTACAAAAGCATTAATGGCTTCTTGTTTAAAAACCTCATCAGAAAGAAATGAATTTATTGCCACTTCTTTTAAGAATTTAACCACAGTTAAAATTGTATCTATGCTTGGTATTAATCTTAAGGATGTATTTCCGATGCAATGTGCATAAAGATTATATTGATCTTTGTTCTTTTTTTGAAACTCGTTAAATATGCAATCATGGGCTATAGTAAAACCTATGTATTTATATTTTATGAATTCATTAAGAATATTATTTTCTTCAGGATAAAATGATTTAATATAGTATTCCGAACTAATAGTTTTTCCACTGTTTAGGGGATAGAATTTAAAATAAATTGAATCATCTGTTATGATCGTACTTTCGTTGCTTTCATTAAGCAAAGTGAGGTTATCCAATAAAATATTTGCAAAAACTTCATTATCTAAAGCCTCTTCTGTTTTATTCAAGATATCTAGTTTGCTCTCGGAGATTTTTATTATACAATTTGATTCTATCCATTGCAGTAACTCCAATAGGAACTTAATATTGTTCTCATTATCCTTCTTAGTGATTATGGATGAATGAATGCCCTCAAGAGTCACATTTAAGGACATTTGTTTTTGTTTGTTGAATTGCTCTTTTTTGAGATAGGATCGAATAAAATCTAAAGTCCCTTTCCCAATAATAAATTTCTGTGGGTATTTTAGATTATGTTCTTTTGAGATTTGAAATAATATAAACATTGAACTAAAATCTATAATGAACTCATCCTCTTCATGTAACACTTTTTTAGGATAATAAAGAAGTGGGACTTGTGTAATTCCTTCTTTAAAAGTTATAAGATTATAATATCCACCTATATAATCAGAAGAATACAACTGTATTATTATTTCCGAGAAGGAAATTTGAAAATTATAGTAATCATTCCATATAGCAATTTGCTTATCATGAATAACTGTCCCAGAGGCACCTAACATAGAGATCAACGTTTTTTTCAATCCTTCTGGCGTCACATCAGGAAACTCAACGGATTGCATAGGTAATCCTGAATATGGGTTATTCTTAACTTCCTCAAGAATTTGATCATGCAAGTAAAGATACTTGTCCATTATTCTCACAATTACAATTGAATCAATAGTCGAAATTAATGGTCTTTGAACAGTTACAATATCTCCTTTCCTATGTCCAATTAGTTTTTGGGCTAATTCAGAATTATCTTCAACTTGTATGAAATTTATTTCCTGATTAATTGAGTATTTAACATAGCTCCCAATCTCAACAATTTCGAGTTCCTTAATAAAATCTGGGGGCACCTGGACAATAAGCATAAAATAATCTATCCTTGCTTGTTTGTTTCCAAGATCAATAGCTCTTTGGTATAAGATATCTAAAGCATCCTTGTAAAAACCATGTTGAAATAGAATTGAGCTTACAATTTGCACATGATTGTATCGTCTAAATTCAAAAGACTTAAATAAAGCGACTCTTGTTCTGATTCTCTCAAGATGTTTTTCTTCTCCAAGTTCATTTAACGAGATTAATTCTAATGTTAAGAATGCTTCATCTAATGCAATCTTATTTAAAAAATAATCGCAGATTTCTAGACAATTTGACCAATCTGAAAGTTGCCTTCTTAAATCCGCTTCCATTCTAATAAGTTCCTCATTAAATGAAAATTCCTTTCTCCATTTTGCTAAAAGTGTTAATAATTCCTTATGGTTGGAAGATTCATTCTTTAATGCTAATATGTAATAGTATAAGTCTCTAGATTCGGAATCTTTCGATACATATCTTCGAAAAAATCTGGTTGAGTTAGAATAATCCTTAAGTAGAAAATATGAATATGAAATATAAAAACATAATTTAGAAGATTTCTCCAATAATTCATCTTCTATGCTCTGAAATTCAGAAACAATACCTTTTTTTGATTTATCTTTTAAAACTTCAAGGTATGATTTAAGCAATACTTTTAAATATGGAAATTCAAAGTCTTTTCCTGAAAAATATTGATCATCTTCTATTTCATTTATACGATTGTGGAACGACAAGGTTGTGGGGATTATTAATATACTTTCAATTAAATTCGAGTCAATAATATTTATTGAAGAAAGTATTTGCTTATTAATTTTAATGTAATTATCGATATCTTCCGTTTTATAATAACAATAAGCCTTCAAAAGGAGTATCTCTTTACTCGGCATTTCAAGAGACTCAATTATTTCAATTGCTTTGGAATTTTCTCCAATAATTTGTAAAGAGTTTGCCAGAATTATAGGGATGGGTTCTTGCTTAATTTTAAGAGTTGGAAAAATTTGATTCATTTCATAAACAGCTTCTTTATTCCCATTTATAACAAACTCAAAATACTTATTAAAGAACTCAAGGGTTTTATAATTCTCTTTTATTTCAGAATCAGCAATTTTGCTAAGCAACTGATTCGAGATTTCTTTTAAGAATCTACATAATTCATTATCGCCATTTTTTACACTATTGAAATCAAAATTAATGTTGCTTGTATATTCTGTCAGTTTACTTTCAATCCAGTAAATTTTATCTTTGAAATTTCTGATGGATATTTCTGATGCATCATATTCAGAAATAGGGGATATTAATGAGTACTTTTGAAAGACTTCAGGTTGATTTGAGAATTTATCATTAATAAATATGTTATAGAAAATGATTCTCCTAAAATCTTTATCTTTTCTTACAAAATCAGGAACGAATTCTATTAATTTTTCTAATTCTGTACTGCTTTGAGTAAATATTTTAATGAACCAACCAATTGAATTAAATTCATCCTCCTTTAATAAATTTTCTAGTAGAATTTTTGCTTGTTCAAACTCTCCCAGTTTTGTATAAGAATAACATGCTAGTTCAAGATAAATTATTGATTGGGGATCTAATTTATAGGCATTTATACTACACTTGTACACCTCGTCTCGGTTTCCTAAAAAATCGTAACATTGAGATTTTAAGTATTCAATTGCTGCCCTTATTGATTTTGAGGGCTTATTTGAGCTAGTCAGGAAACTCTCTTCCAGCTTTATTAGAAGTTCTAAGGATGTTTTTGGTTTGAAATTATTAAAAGCAATTTTGTATACATCAATTTGTCTCTTCCATTCATACTCTAATTGAGTATTGAATTGTGAAAGAATATTTTCAACATACCTTTTTAAATTATCTAATTTTCTGGAAATTTTAAATATTTCTAAATCAAAGGTTTCTCTTATTTCAATCTTTCTTAATTTTTCATCCGCATTTATGTTTCTAATAAATATTTCATAGAATCGTTCGACATCCTTCCTCTCAGGAGGAATTATGTTTATTTCTGAATCAAACGCAATATAAAGATCCTCAATTCTATAGGACTCCACCATGACTCTATATTTAAGTAATTCGTCAATGATAACCTGAGATTTATAGAATCCATGTTTACCATCTTGGTCTTCAATCGGATAATCCTTTGAGTATTGATCAATTGTATTATATATTGCTTGAGTAAGCCTATTGTTCAACTCTAATTTACTTTCAAAAAACTTATCAAGTTTTTTTTCTACATAATACGTTCCGAGAATCTCCGCAGCTTTTACTGCAATTATTTCTAATATTGGCATATTTGTTAATCTAATTAATCAAAATAAATATCAAAATTTTCTTGAATTGAATAACTGATTGATTGTCTGAATATTAACCAACGGTCAATTTTCTAGGATCTTTTTCTTGCGGATTTGGCTGAAGGTCAAATCGGTAGGCAGAATGAACGCCAACGTGTCATATATGTACTGAAAGTACCCATAATTAACCAAATCCTGAATCATTGTTTATATGATTGTAATTCTATAACACTCCATTTACAATGGTTCCGGTTAATATTTCGAAAACCATCTAAAACCATCCAATGGATGTAAATTGTTTGTGTTCCTGACAAAGCAATGCCGCGTCAGTCACAATAAATATTCAATCATAATCCCGAATTTTCTCTCTGCTGCCTTATTGCCTGACCTCACTAATCCTTTATCCTACGAAAATTAAACAATATCCGGGAGAATGTATGATGATTTCTATAAAAATATATTCACCGGTTTTGCACCCCCGGAAAGGACCAACTTTTAAATAATTCCGTCCCAGTTATACATTGTACAATTGATGTATATTGGTAAATCATGTCATTCATGGCAATTCATTGTGGATCAAGTGGGCATAGCATTCCGGAAATAATTGAGGCAAATATGCCGGAATGCAAATAACAGAACAGTGGCGATGCATTATTAATCTATAAATAATTACAAGTTGTTAATAATAAACATAATAGAAAAGTTCTTTGATTTTTTAATCTGGAAAGATCTTTTAATCCTGAAGGGATTAAATGTGAATAACCGTGGGTGCAACCCACGGTAAAAGCGCCCCCCACTCTGCAACCCTGAAGGGCTTGAATATTGAATTTATTGTAAAAGTCTAATATTCAGCCCCTTCAGAGCTAAGACATTCAGGGTATGGTTTACCGTGGGTTGCACCCACGGTTATTCATATTGTGCCACTTCGCGGCACGATTTAGTTTTTGAATTAACACATCAGTAGTTATATCAGAATATCAATTCGAACCTGATTTATAATTTCTTTTTCTTTGAAGCGCTCACTTTTTACCGGAACAGAGCGCTTTATAAAGTTAGTTTATTCCGTACTTAACAATTACAGTCTTTGAAAGATGTAATTTCTCAAGACTAATTGAACTGGATGATCTTGCCGGACCTGAGCGACCACTCCCGAATCCGGTAACCACAACTTCCTCAAGAGCATAAAAAGCATTATTGTAATTATCTTCATTCTCACCAACAAGCCTGTACGATTCATTAACCATTAATGCTTTCCCCAGAGAAATTTCCATTTCTTTCGCTATGATCTCTGCCTTGATTTTTGCCGCCTTGAGAGCCTTCGACAGCAAATCATTCCTGAGCGATTCGATCTGCAAGTGATCAATTTTACTTACATAAAGATTGTCCATTCCAACCTCGATGCATTTGGTGACAATTGTGTCTAAAAGTGATGGTTTGGGAATCGTCAGACTATAAGATTTATCCTGTCTGAACTTGCTGCCGACTTGTTCTCTTGCAGAATATCTGTTAACAGTGAAATTCTCCCTGTCAATTCCTAAAGAAGTCAGGAAGGTGGCTATCTTATTTTCGAGATTCACAATATCGCTTTCCTTTTTTGTACTCTCAGTCTCCTTTACAGACATCGTGAGCGTGACAATATCAGGCTCAATTTCCATTTCGGAAATTCCAATAACAGTGATTGTCTTGTCATTGCCAGTCTGACCTAAGGAGATCAGGGGAAGTAATGCAAGAAGAAACAGATACTTTTTCATATTAAAAATTTTGTGTTAAAATAATGATAATGGATGTAACAATTCATGATGGTTGATTCAGGTTTGTTTAAAAACCATCTTGTTTTGATCTGACATAACTTTTTCAGAAGCGGCTGCAAAAAAATACCAGGCAATTGCTTTTCATGACATTGTCCGCACCAGCGTTTATCAATTTCTTAAATTGGTTCCCAAAAATCAAGTTCCACAAGTTTATTATCCTTAAGAAAAAAGAGAATTCTCATATCCCATAACTGTCCGCTTGAGTCTCTTACTTCAAGACTACAGGTTTCCAGAATAATTCCTTTGAAATCATAATGATTAATTGACTT
>CAZQSR010000124.1:0-6238 GCA_964596145.1 uncultured Ignavibacteriaceae bacterium | reverse complement strand
GAAATTATTACCTTTCTCTAAAATAATTTTGGAGGGTTTTATCTGGGGAATGACGCACAACGGTTGCGTGTATGAAACGTTTGGCATTTCGAAGCGATTTCCTGTCAAGTTACAACTACATTTAATACGAGCTAAAACGCATGATAAACCACTGACTGCCAAATGTTTTATACACGATGTTGGGTGCTGGGCATTGTTATTCATCGTTCTTGTCAGCATATTTAATAATCAATTCATCCTCAAACCCGAACACTGTCAAGGCTTGTTTTATTCTGTCAAATTTTCCTATATTATCAATATTTCCTTCAATAAAATATGTGTCATTTAATGGCAAAGCTTGTCTTAAACAATCTTCCGTTGGATTTTTTGATAAACTTATTTTGTGTCCAATATCAGAAGTGAAGAAAGTTTCAGGTTGTAAATCAAATAGCTGTTTAAAAACCTCGATGTAGAGTTTTGCAACTTGATTTACTTCTAATCTTTGGTCAAAGAAGATTGCATATTCAAGTTTTTTGTGTTTTGGGTCTTCTGCATCAAAGATATTAACTTCGTCATTGTCTGATTCTTGTTCAATCTCGATTTCTGGCATTTCCCAGATTTTCATGAACCTTTCTGATATTTCATTGGCTCGTTTTTCAATTTCTTCTTTATTCCATTTTTCTTTCTCCTTTAAGTCACGGTTTAACCAAAGTCGACTGAATTTGTAGCCTTGTTCCTTGCCATCAATATTCATATCCCTTTTTTCGATAAATGGTTTATTGCCTAGTTTTCCATTATTACCCGACAAAGTCAAGTTGCCAATAGTGTTTAAGTAATTTTCTTTAATAAAGTTGTACTCTTCTTGACCTAATTCGATTTTCCATTTAGGGTCAGGGTTTTGTGGGAAAATATGTTCAATTGTAATGTCGGAATTACCCTCTATTACAACATGTTCAATGTTGTTGAAATTTTCCAATCTTTCGAGTAAGTAAATTCGATTTTTTGGTTTTATATTATAAACATCTTTCTCTTTCAAAGCATTTATTACTTCAGCATTTCTTGGGAAACGTTGCACTCTTGATAGCTTCAATAAAATCTTTTGAATTGAAGATAGGTAATCCTCTTTTTTAAAGTCTTTGTGATAATACAAACCCATGAATATTTTATTCAACGCATTTGTTGGCAAACCTAATATAAACCTACGCCATGTGTATGTTTGAACAAGATTTAATACTGAAATGAATGTTGGTTTGTCAATTATGCTGTTTGAATAATCTTCATAAACCTTCATTAAAAAAGGGAAAGCAACATTTATTTCTAAACGGTTTATATATTCCAATTGTGTCCGAATGTCTTTATCAATCTCGTTTTTCGGGTTTATCAATTTGTTGTAATACTTAACAAGAGATTTCAAGTCCGCCAATACGTTTTCTAATTCGTCAATTGTTGTTGTTGGGTATTGGGACTTGAATTTTACATAAACTTCGCCCTTGTTTGGTATCTCTTTGTTTATTAGAGTCAGATAATCTCTTATGAAATCTGAAACTCGGCTTTTGTTTAAAATCTCGTCTTTAGCATTTTTCTCAATTACTTCCCAATAGGATTTATATATCTTTTCTTGGTTTGTCCTTGACAAACCCATTAAAATATAGTTTCGGATTAAATCTGCTTGAGAAAGCTCTAGTCCTGTTGAGTTTAAACTTTCAAAAATTCTTTGAGGATTATCCTTTTGTCTGTCGAGTGCAATATCAACAAAAATCAGTTTATTAAGCCCTCTCATTACAGTATCAAAGTTCTCTTTATTTATATGAGATTTAAAGAAGTTGAAGTTTTCGATAATTCTTGAATAACCATTGAATTCTTCACCGTCAGATGAGTTTAAAATATGACGTAAAGCCTCTTTATTGTTGTCTGTTGGTTTAAGTTTTAGTTTTTCTGCTTCTGGTGCAAACTCGTTTATCAAGTATGTTTTGTGAATTCGACTTACTAAAGTAGGATTTTCAAGTTGTTGAGCTAAACGATATAAAGCAATAAAAATAAGCGTTATGGTTGTAAGTCGTTGCTGTCCATCAATGATTGTTAATTCAGTCAATCCCGATGCTGTATAAACGTCATCGTGGACATATACAATACTTCCAATGAAATGTGCATTTACTTTTTCGTTTTTCCCGGTTTCAATTATGTCAAAAAGTAGCTGTTTACATTGCACTAAATTCCAATCATAATTTCTTTGATATACAGGTATAGCGAAAGTCGTTTCGTTTGTCGCTAAAAACTTGTCAACTTTTGTTTCGTTAGCCTTCATATTTTAATTTCTTATTTTCATCGTAGTACGGTCTCTCTTTGCCTTGCACCCAACGGTCGAGTGTATGTGCCGTAAGGGATTGCGGAGTAGTTTCCTGTCCACCGACACGAAAGTTTGAGCGGGCTACAACGCTTGAATACCCACTGAAACCCTTATGGCATATACACTTTGTTGGCGTTTCGTTGTTTATTTTTCCAGTCAATTTATCTTTCATTTTTGCTGCACTGTCTTGTCCTCCGTGCGTTGGCGTGGGACGGGCTGGAAGGCTCTTTTGTAGCCTTTGGACTGAGGCGTTGGCTCGTGGGGGCTGCAAATGTGCCTTACAGCGAAGGGAAGGGAGCGATTTTTAGTTTATCCTTCAAAGATTACATGGTTTTGTATAATCCATTTTCCATTTTCTTTTACAAGTCGAATATTTAATAGTCTGTTTTCAGGCATCACCTGTAATTGAACTCTCACGGCAACTGGATTATCCCAATTTAATGTAAAATCACCGAGGACAACATACTGGGAAAAATTCCCTAATTTATTCTTACCGATAATCATGGCTTTACATTTTTTTCGTTTCAATTTAAGCGGGGAATCTTCCGTTAGCAATTCATTAGCTAAAAAATATACCCGCTTCTGATTATAAACACTATCAAAAGGTAAACTATTAATTACCGTGTTTAAAATATTCTCCGTCTCTATTCTTCTTCCTTCTGAAGTAAATGTTTGGGCATTAAGGTTTTGACCTAAGAGGCAAACGATAAGAAAGATGAAATAGCATTTAATATTGTTTCTCATATTAATTTCCTTTCTTTACTTCATCTATTAATTTGGTTGCCTCTTGTTTTTGTGCATCAGTAGCAGCAACATTTGTCATTTGGCCATAACCATTAAAAGTGTAGCCTGCACCACCTTGCTGTTTCCATGTTCCATTGGCTTGCTTAACAAAAGTAAACGACCTGCCACCAAAATTGTTTTTGTCAGTTTCAGAACTTGTACTCAATGTATAAAAAGATGCTGTTTCAAAGGATTTACCATCAATTTCAGTTGAGCCTATAGTAATGTCACCTGCTAACAATACTGCATGCCCCATCATATCTTTAGGTTCGCCCATAAAAACAATATCTCCTAACTCTCCCTTTCTTATATCATTAACAAAAGTTCTATCAGTACCATCACCACTCTTGAACCATTCAATTCCGCCTGTAGTAGTCGAGCGACCAAAAAAAGCATTGTTTTTATTTGTAAATCCAGTTCTTAAAGTGGGGAGAACACTTTCGCCAGAATTCATATAGGCCATAAAGCAACTTTCATAACATACCGTTTTATCAGGTACTGTACCAATTTTATATGTCCATCTATTCGAAGACCCACCAAAATAAGAGTCAAGATAACCAGCATTACCAATTCCAGCATTTGCCATATTTTTAGCAGCCCAAATTAGTGCAGGAATATTTTCTCTACCATCAGGGTCAACATAAAAAATGGGGTTGTTATTTGCATAAACATAAGGCGAAACCTGAGGATATTTAGCAGCTAATGGGTCAATAGAGAGCCAACGACTTGAAAATTCTGCTAAATAAGTAGCCTTATCGGAATCTTCCTCAATAAACGCAACTACTTGATTGGTTTTAGTATTTAGATATACCGAACCAATTTGTACTATTTCATCGTTGCTGAAAAATTCGTTATACCGACCATTGCTTAGAGTTAACGGATTTTTATCAAAACCGTGCTGTTTAAAAATATCTTGGGCATTGATTACTTGCGAAATCAACATGATTGTAAAACCAAGATAAATACCTAATTTTCTCATAATTTTAATTTTATTGGTTGTCAAATTTAAGAATTACTTTTTTATCAATATATTTTCGGGTTCATTTTTTAACATTCCCATCCATTCTAGATACATTTCTTCGGGCATTCGGCGATAGCCCAATTGGTGTAAACGAACATATGTTTTTTCCATATCGGAATACATTCCTTTTATCAAAATATCGTTAAATAGCTCTTGGGGTGATTTAACTCCTTTTTCTTTCATTTTTGTTTCAATGTAAAGCTTTTGTGCTTCGGCTTTGGTAAGCATTGCATTTACATTTACCGTATGGTATTTCAAAACTGTATTGCAGCATTTAATGACAAAGTCAGGACTTGATTTTCCGAATTTTTTCTGATAACCATGTGCCAAATCCAATAGACAGTACGCAACGGATTGTTGCATACTCAAAGTATCCATGTAAAGCCCGTTTCGAATTGCATCTAAGTGCACATAACCTGAAGCCATAATCCAAGCATCAACAGGGAATGTTGCACTTGTTAATTCTGTATTATACCAACCTGTTTTTTTGCAATGTTGTTTAATATAGATATGATTAGGAGCAAATGCAAGATATGCAGTGATTTGAAATTCTTCTGCTAATATTTTATAAAGATATGGCATCGAATGGCAATTGCCTTTACCTCTTTGCAACAATTTCGAAACAAACATATTGGTCCAATCTTTTTGCCCCCACATATCCTCAAAATCATATAAGTAAGGTGTATGAAAGAAAATATTAACTGAGTCAATTATAATAGGAATTGTGTCAGTAAGAAGTTTAAAAATTGCGGCATGTTTCTTAATATCTTCCTTATCGATTCCAGAATATGAAACCAAATTTGATGATAAAATTGATTTTGTTAGCATTCCTAAAATTGCAATCTCTTTGTTTACCATTGCAGTATCTAATTGTCCATCAAGAAAAGCGTTTTCAGTTGTAAAAACAGCTTTTTTAAAGTTTAATGGTGTTTTACCTGTCAACATACTATCAATAATTTCATAAGCTTGCTTATAGAAGTGAGTTGAATCTTGAGCTTTGGAAGCAAAGCAATTGAATACTAGAGCAAAGAATATAGTGTAAAATGCGTATCTCATTATTTTAAAGTTCTTGTTAAACGGAGCATTTGCCCCTGGTGTTCTTGTTTTTCTTTCTCTTTATTTACCGAATTTAACCATTCCTGATAAGCTTGTTCGGGCATTTCCTGATAACCGCTTGCATCAATTGCCTGATATGTTTGATTTCGCTCTTCCAAAAGCTGATACACCTTAGGGTATCGTGCTTTTAAAGTATCTGGATGTGGTCGACCGACTTGGTTAACCACATATTCAAACCGCAAGGTTTGATAATCAGACTTTACTTGTCGGGCAAATATATTTGTCGGGTCGTATTTCAAAGTGGTATCAACACATTGCGAAACAAAACTATCATATCCATATTTTTGAGTGTAGGTTTTAGCTAAATCAGCAAGGCATTGGGATATGGTTTGTTTTTGGGTCAATGGCTCCATGTAAATACGGTTTTTCAATGCTTCGGCTGTTATATAACCTGAACCTAAAATAAAAGCATCGGAAACAATCCGACCATTTGTTAATTCGAGATTATGCCAATTGCCTGATTGGTCTTTGAACTTGGCATAAGTATGCGAAGGAGAAAAAGCAAGGTTTGCAGGTGTTCCTGTTTCTTCGCAGAGTATCAGGTAAAGCAATGGTAAAGAATGGCATTGACCCGATTTGGAAGAAAGCAATTTACTGACAAACATTTTAGACCAATCTTGTTTGCCCATATAATCCTCAAAATCGTATTGCATCGGGTATGAAGTAATATATCCTTCGTTTGCTGGTGATTTTAATTTCAATGTATCAGCCATTACCCGAAACAACATGATATTCCTTGATTGCGGATTTTTCCAGTTGTATCCGTCCTGTGCTGCTTTTAGTTTGGCAATAGTTATCAGGTTTTGTATTTCTCTGTCAAACTGCTGATAATCCAATTTACCTCCGAAATAAGCGTTCTCAATCGCAAAGATGGCTTGCTTTAGATTCAATGGCTCTTGTCCGCTCAACATTCGATTAAGCTTTTCGTAAGCTTGACGTGTCTTAGCCCCTTAAATAGTTGGACAAAATTTGGTAAACAGATTAGGTCTAAC
>CAZQSR010000123.1:0-6284 GCA_964596145.1 uncultured Ignavibacteriaceae bacterium | reverse complement strand
CAAAGCCCCACAAGCCAACGCTACAACCAAAGCTTTGTCAAAGAGTGCAATTTTGGCGACACTCAACGGAGATGTTGAAAACTTTTTAAATATTAATCCTATTTGTAATCTGAAAAATATTAATTTTGACACATTATGTCAATAGTAATTATGTCAACAGAGAAAATAGGCGAAAAGTTAAGACACATTCGAGAAGAAAAGGAACTTCCATTGAGGAAAGTAGCTGCTTTGCTCGATATTGATGTTGCTATTTTGAGCAAAATGGAGCGTGGAGAAAGAAGGATTACAAAAGAAGTAGTTCTTAGACTTGCCGACATATATAACTACAACGCTGATGAACTTATGGTTTCGTTCCTAAGCGACAAGATTTTGTGTGAAATACAGGACGAAGATTTGGGAATTGAAGCGTTAAAGGTTGCAGAAGGAAAAGCAAAATACTTAAAAGCAATAAAGAAGAAATGAAAATAAAGCAACTCATAGAAAAATATACTGCAGATAGGAATTATTACTTGACAAGCAAATATAATGAAACACTGCTACGCAGTGATTTCTTAGACCCGTTTTTCGAGTTGCTTGGTTGGGACATCAAAAACAGTGCAGGTAAACCGACCAACGAGAGAGAAGTAATTTTGGAAGAAGCTTTAAAAGCAAATGCTTCCGAACATTCCAAAAAACCCGATTACACTTTCCGTCTTTTTTCTGAAAGAAAATTCTTTTTGGAAGCAAAGAAACCATGTGTTTCAATTGAGTCAAATAACGACACAGCAAAACAAGTAAGACGATACGGATTTACAGCCAAGTTGAAAATTTCAGTTCTTTCAAACTTTGAATATTTAATCATTTACGACACTTCCGTAAAAGTTGAGAAAGACGACAACTTCACAAAAGCACTTGTGAAAAAATACCATTACTCTGAATACGAAAGCAAGTTTGAAGAAATCAAACAGCTTTTAGGAAAGGAATCAGTTTATTCAGGAACATTTGAAACGGAATGGAAAGAAATTGAAAGTAAAATCAATCAATACTCGATTGATAACTTATTCCTAAACCAAATCAACGAATGGAGAAAAGCTCTTGGTGCTGAAATTTACAAACACGAGCCAAAAATTGGCGAGCAACAATTAAATGATGTGGTTCAAAGCTACATCAACCGAGTTATTTTCCTTCGTGTTTGTGAAGACAGAAACTTAGAAGATTATCAAACCCTTTTGAAGTTAGCCAATACAAATGATTTCAATGCTTTAATCAAAAAGTTTGAGCAGGCAGATAAACGCTATAATTCAGGATTGTTTGACCAATTGCTAAAAGACAAGATTGTAGAAAATATCAGTTCGGTATTTTGGTCAATCATCAAACAATTGTATTATCCTGAAAGCCCTTATTCATTCAGCGTTTTTTCTTCTGATGTTTTGGGAAGCATTTATGAAATTTTCCTTTCTGAAAAACTTACGGTTCAAAGCGGTTCCGTTGTTTTGGTAAAAAAACCTGAAAATGTTGACCGTGACATTATCACTACTCCTACTTTCATTATAAGCGATATTTTACGAAATACAGTTTTGAAAAAATGTGAAAGAAAAACAGATAAAGAAATTCTTAAACTAAAATTCGTTGATATTTCGTGTGGTTCAGGAGCGTTTTTATTGGAATTGTTTCAGTTGCTAAATGATATTTTGATTGACTACTATCTGAAAAATGATAAAGCAAAACTTTTTCAAACCAATATCAATACCTACAAACTGCCTTTTGAAATTAAGCGACAACTTTTATTGAATTGTATTTATGGAGTTGACAAAGATTACAATGCAGTTGAAGCATCCAAATTTGGCTTGCTTCTAAAATTGTTGGAGGACGAAGACACCAATTCAACTAACAAAACAAAACCTGTTTTACCCGACCTTTCTGAAAACATTTTTTTCGGAAACAGTTTATTGAATCCGAAGCAAGTAACCAACAAGAAAGACCAGGTAATCATCAATCCGTTTGATTTTTCAAAACATCGCTTTGATGTTATTGTAGGAAATCCACCTTATATGAAATCGGAGGATATGAAAAATATTACTCCGCTTGAATTGCCTCTTTACAAAACCAATTACATCTCTGCTTACAAGCAGTTTGATAAATACTTCCTTTTCCTTGAGCAAGGCATTAATTTATTGGCTGATGATGGAATTTTAGGCTATATTGTTCCTAGTAAGTTTGCAAAAGTTGGAGCAGGTAAGAAACTTCGTGAATTACTCGCAAAAAAAGAATATCTGCATTCAATCGTTTCTTTTGGTGCAAATCAGGTATTTGCAGACAAAACAACTTACACTTGTTTATTAATTCTTAATAAGAAACCTCAAAAGACTTTTCAATATGCGGAAGTAAAAAGCCTAAAAATTTGGAAAGTAAGAGAGCCGGAGGCTGCAAAATACGGCACAAAGAAAACGGATGAATTAGATAGTGAAGTTTGGGTTTTAGTTCCACCCGAATTGACAAATACCTACAATAAAATTGTATCTCAAAGTGTAAAGCTCAATGATTTGGTTGGAAGCGATAATATTTTCAATGGGATTCAGACCAGTGCAAATGATGTTTATATTTTTACACCAACTAAAGAGGATAAAAAACATTTTTATTTCACGAAAAAAGGAGTTGATTACAAGATTGAGAAGGTAATAACAAAACCCTACTTTCAAACTTCATCAGGCGAAGATAATTTATACTCTTACCGCACATTCAAGCCGAATGCAAGGGTAATTTATCCTTACGAACCTACCAAAACAGGCGTTGATGTAATTCCTTTAGCAATAATTCAAAAGAAATTTCCTTTGGCTTATGACTATTTGCAAAAGCATAAAGCCATTTTAAATAATCCAAAACGAGATGTTAAGCCCAAGCCAAAAACAAAAAATGAATGGCACAGATACGGCAGACATCAAAGTCTGGATAGTTGTGGACTTCCTTCAAAAATTATTGTTGGTGTTCTCTCTGTTGGCGATAAATACGCAATTGATGTTCACGGAACTTTAATTTCATCAGGTGGAACAGCAGGTTATTGTGTGCTTGCAATTCCAACAACTTCTGACTACTCTATTTACTACATTCAGGCCATTCTTAATTCTAAATATTTGGAGTGGTTCAGTGCATTGTATGGCGAAGTTTTCAGAGGTGGTTATATAGCAAGAGGAACAAAGGTTTTGAAAAATCTACCAATCAGAAGGATTAATTTTTCAGATGCCAAACAAAAAGCACTTCACGACAAAATTGTAGAAACCCAAAAAGTATTAATCAAAATTTATGACCAAATAGATGCCAACTCAGGAAATAAAAGGGCATTAACTCCTTTGCAAGGACAATTTGCGAGGGAGAAAGCCAACTTAGAAAAGCTATTAGCTAAACTATACGATTTAGGTAGTGAAGATTCATTAATCCCATTAATCAAAGAATTGTATGAAGCTAATTAAAAACGCAACTGCCGAAAAATTGCGAGGTGGATTTTACACGCCTGAGTCAATTGCTGCATTCATTTTAAAATGGGGCATCAATGGAAGTTCTGATTATGAAATTTTAGAGCCAAGTTGTGGTGATGGAGTTTTCCTTGAACAATTGAAAGAGAACAAATATAAATTCAAATTGGTAACGGCTATTGAATTTGATGATGTGGAAGCAGAAAAAGCTGATAAAATTAAACTCAACAACAAGAATGTAATCAATACAGATTTTCATTTGTATTGCAACGAAACCACACAGAAGTTTGATTTAGTAGTTGGCAATCCGCCTTACATTCGTTACCAATATTTTCAGGAAGAACAGCAAAATGAAGCCATCAAAGTTTTCAATCAAGCTAAACTAAAATATTCCAAACTGACCAATGCTTGGGTTTCTTTTGTAGTTGGCTCAAGTTTGTTGCTCAAAGAAAAAGGAAAGATTGGATTTGTGATTCCTGCGGAATTGTTGCAAGTATCGTATGCTCAACAACTGCGTGAGTTTTTGGCTCATTTCTACAATAAAATCAACATCATTTCTTTTGAGAAGTTGGTTTTCCCTGACATTCAGCAAGAAGTAGTTTTATTGCTTTGCGAGAAAAACGGAAGCGATTCACATTTGATTGAACATCTTGAATTAAAAGACGCTACCGACCTTGAAAAATTGGATGTAAACCGGCTTAAAAGCCCAACAAAAAAGATTGATTTCAAATCAAACAAATGGACTTATTACTTTTTGGAGCAAGAGGAAATTGACTTTTTAGAACAGATTGCCAAAAAACGAAAGGTTCCGACAATTGGAAATTTTGCCACTGTTGAAGTTGGCATTACAACAGGTTCAAATGATTACTTCACCGTTCCATTGTCAGTTGTAGAGGTTTATGATTTGAAAGAATATGCTAAGCCAATGGTTGGCAGAAGTGTTCAGGTAAACAGTGTAATCTTCACTGAAAAAGATTGGAAACTTAACCGACAAACTAAAGCAAAAGCCCATTTATTGGTATTCCCGGCAAAAGAGAAAATCAACGGACATCAAGGAGCTAACTCATACATTCAAATGGGCGAATCAATGGGCATAAACAAAGGCTACAAAACAGGCATTCGTGATGATTGGTTTGTGATTCCTTCCATCAAACTTTCTGATGCTTTGTTTATCCGTAGAAACAATCTCTACCCACGTTTAATTCTCAATGAAGCAAACGCATATACAACTGATACAATGCACCGTGTATTTATGAAAAAAGACACGGACAAGAACGCATTCATAGCCAGTTTTTACAATTCACTTTCATTGGCTTTTTCTGAAATTGTTGGGCGTAGTTATGGCGGTGGTGTTTTAGAACTAATGCCAAGCGAAGCAGAAAAAATACTGCTCCCCTACCAAACCGACAATGCAGATTTACTCGCTACGATTGACAAAATGATGCGAGAGAAAAAAAGCATTGACGAAATTTTAAAAATCACCAACAAACAAATCCTGAAAGATGGATATGGTTTTACAGATAAGGAAATAAAACTTGCGGATAGTATTTGGAAGAAACTTTCGTCAAGGAGGTTAAATAGGAATAAATAATTTAAATCTTAATCAATATGAAAAGACAAGCAGTTGAATCCTCAAATCTTGCATCTGTTGGATATGATGCCGAAAATGAAATCCTTGAAGTTGAATTCATACACGGTGGTATTTATCAATATTTTGATGTACCTGAAAATGTTTTTGAGGAATTAATGAATGCAGATTCTCACGGAGTTTATTTTTCAGCAAACATTAGGAATGATTATGAGTATCAAAAATTATAGTTATGGAAAGATATAAAAATTCTGGTGGTGATTCAGGTGTTTCATCCTATGAAATAGGTTCTGATCATATTATTGTGATTTTTAAAGGAAATCAAAAACCATACAGATATAGTTATGGCGGTAGAGCAGGACAAACTCACGTTGAAAATATGAAAAACCTTGCCCAAAATGGTACTGGTTTAAATGCCTACATTAATAAACATGTAAGAGATTTGTATGATAAATAAAATTGAAAATGTTAGATTTACTAGTGTTTATAGGAACTTTCCTATGGGCTCTATTACTAGTCAAAAAAACTTGAATCATAAGAACTTAATCAATTGTTGAAGTACTTGAAAAAGCATCAATAAAATAGAAATGCAAACCATAAAAATTAACTTCGACACAGCACGCCAGTTTGAAATGAGCAATATTAAACCACTTTCGGGTATCGTTGGGTTGTATTTTATTTTTGCATCTAAAACACTTATTCAATATCCATTTATGAAATCCCGATTACTCTATATTGGCATGAGTGAAAAAAAAACAAATAGCATTGGTAGTCGGTTAACAGGGCATTTTGATGGCAAGTCTAAAAATGTTGGATTACAAAATTATAGAAAAATTGAACCCTTGTTTTTTACATATATTAATTTTGAAATGCTGAAATCATTTTGGAATTTACGAATTGAGGACTTAGAAAGTTATTTTATTCTAAACTTTGTTGAAAAATTTGGTGTTTATCCAATTTGCAACAATAAAACAGGCTTTGAAGTGCTTAAAACCGATTTGGATATTGATATTGCCATTGATTGGAATTATTTTGATTAAATAGAAATACTTATGGAAGACTTTAAATCAGGAAAGCAAATACTGGATGATTTCTTTAATGAAATTGAACACTTACCCGAAGTTGACAAGGAAATTGCAGAATTGTTTACGTCTTTGTACTCTCAAAACAAGTTTACAGATACAAATATTAAAAATGAATTGCAAAAACTAAGGGAGGCGAAAGATGAAAACAAGGATTAATAAGAT
>CAZQSR010000122.1:0-6337 GCA_964596145.1 uncultured Ignavibacteriaceae bacterium | reverse complement strand
ACTCAAGACCTCCTCCGTGTCAGGGAGACGTCATAACCAACTAGACCACGAGCCCTAGATGATACTAATTTCTGTGTTGTTTTTTCTCTTCCTGAATGAGAAGTGCCATTAATAGTTTTTCCTTCGATAAGGGCAAGAAATCTCCTTAACTCTATATCTACAAAGGAACTAATATTAACTTCATTATCACGAGCTTTCTTTAACAAATCCCTGCTTATAGTGATGGTAGTTCTAGTTTTAGGCATATTTATCTAGTATATACTATATGAATATTAATCTATCGTTGAATCATAATTAAAAATAAGGTAAGGTATGATAAGGAGTATCTATTTATTATGAGTATTCCTTTTCTTCTTCTTTATTATAGGTTTCAAAATAACAGTAGGAGTATTATTTATCTGATTCTTAGTCATTAACTGCATTCCAGCCCAATCTTTCTTTCTTCTATCAGGTAGACTTTGTGTTGTTTTCAGTTCATTTGCAAGTTTCTGGACATAGGATTTACTTTTATTATAAGTAGTAGATATTAAAGAATATGGCTTTCCAAGTCGAATATCCTCCTTTATCTGGTCAGGTATGGACATTCCTGCTTTCTTGGTGGAATTCTGGAGGGGTATTCCTATGATTTTATCAATAAGATTGGAGAATTCATCAAGAAAAAGCCCCATAATACGAGTTAAATCAGCAGGATTCAAAAATATTGAAGTAATATGTTCTTCAAGAGGAATTATATGTATATTCTGTTGCTGGCATCCTTGTTGTATTAGAGCGACATTCCTTTTATTCATAATCAAAATCCATACACAACCAGATTGAATAGCATTCTTTGTAAACCTTCCAAGTATTTCTGTGGTAATCATAGTAGGTGTGATTTTCGTATAATGTTTCCAATTCTTCACTTCAATATAACAATCATAGGGTCTTCCATTATACCTGAATTCCAGACGAAAATCTATGCCCCCCATTCCACCTGATGAAGGTTTGTATGGGCCACCTATATTGAATGTGTCATTCCCAGTCTTATTAACACTGAATCCTTTCTCCCAGAAATAATATTTGATGCCTTCCTTAACAAATTTCTCGCCTATTTTTCCCAGTTTATCTTTTGATGGTAAACTACTGCTATCTATCTTCTTTAAAAGGTTCTCGAGTTCACCAATGAAAATAGCATCAACATTCATCAAGGTAAGATAACAGGAGCATTCCTTAAAATCTTCTGTTGTATTATCAAAATAAGAGGCTTAACGTGATGATTTGCAGTCATTTTTACAGTTACATGATTGATAACGGAGATAGTCAGCATAAAGGGGCCTTAGATTCAATCCATTCCTGTTTTCTTGCTTAATGACTTACATATCTGCGTTATAAAAATTCTCCAAGAGAAGAAATTCCGGTTATAAAACTGCATATTTAAATAAATAAATGTTATCCTATTCAATAATGAGAAAGCAGATTTACACGAGACAAATTGCAAATAGATATTATTTACTCGCTATGTTTGTCATTATTCTATTGGTATGTATATTTTATTTAATGGGAATAATCTTTGGAACATACTTTCTTTTTATTGCATTAGGAATGATACTCACAATAATACTTACTGAAAGTTTAAGAAGAATTCTTTTTCCGCTTAGATTAAAACATCGAACATGGGGTCAAGGAGCAACTGGTGAAGAAATCGTTGCTGAATATCTAGAAGAAATTTTGGATTCAGGAAATCTTATAATAAATGATATTAAAATTTCAAAAGAAAATGGTAATATCGACCATCTAGTAATTGGGAAGCATGGTATTTTTATTATTGAGACAAAAACAAAAAATGGTACTATTGTAATTGATGGAGATACATGGACACATGAACAATTTGGGAAGGATGGAACTAGATATAGTGATGATATTGGAAGTCCGAGTAAACAAGCAAAAGCTAATACAAAAACTCTTAACAAATTTTTCATAGAAAAGTATCCAAAATTATCTAATGTTTGGATTAATGCAATTGTTGTATTTGCAAATAAAAATACAAAGTTAATAAAAAAGAATAATCCGACTCATTGCACTATTTTGGAATCCCCAGAAGAACTAATCAAATATATAAAAAAACAAACATCGAAAACAATTATATCCGGTGAGGATCTCTATAATCTAAATAAACTTTTTATGGATTTTTCAAAAAAATCAGTTTTGATTTAATCCGAAACCATCAACAAATTTTCATAGACATAGATTCTGTCTCAGACATCATTTTCGACAAGTTTAGATGGTGTCTTTATCAATTCAGATATTCCATTGGAAAGGGTTTAAAAAGTCCTCAGCATCCCAATTCCAACCAAATCTATCTGAAAGATTCATTAAGAAATTAACCCAGATTATTGTAGACCACATCAACCAATTTCCTCTTATCAAAAACAGAGGGTGTATGACATATTCCTTTTCACGAATCTAAATCGATGAATGTTCCCATAGCCAATCGACTCGAATCAATCGAGACCAGAATATCAATACAACAAATGCTAAAAGTATTGGGCGACGATTTGTTTCATTATCATTTAAGTATTTCAAGTTCTGATATGATTCTTTAGTGACTTCGATGAGGTTATCATCAGTAGATGCCTTCACAATACTCTGGTTGATGCTGGGTGCGACTGCCACGCCGATAAAGAGAAGAATACTGCCAACTACTTCCCATTTATTAATCATAGGACTTTTCTCTTTCCTTTCATTCTCATTCTGACTTTTTAATACATGGTTGGAATTTTGTTAGGGAATAAGGCAGGACGCCAATCAAAAGTAGGCCAGGGATACAATAATGGAAGTCCAGGTCGCCAATAGGACGGTTCAATAATCCAATAAATCTTAAAATATATTATTGGTTTAGGCAGAATCCTTGGTCTGCCCCAATAATTATTTCTCCAGCTATTTTCAAACCAAAAAGTCTTCGTATTCTTAATGTTTAAAATAAAGTTATTATTGAATATAAAATTATTACGAGCATATGTCATATCTATACCAATAAAATTTTTCATGAAATTATTATATTGAATGATGTTGTTGTAAGTAAGATAATAGCTATCAGTAAATTCAATCCCTTTAATATTATTGTTAATTTTATTATTAGAAATATTAATATCGAAACCGTCTAAGTAAATTCCTACAATATTTTTTTCTATGATATTTTCTTTAGCAGTGCCATTATTACAATGAACGAAAAAGCAAATGCCTTCCACATTTCTAGAAA
This sequence comes from uncultured Ignavibacteriaceae bacterium, assembly GCA_964596145.1. Taxonomy (GTDB): domain Bacteria; phylum Bacteroidota; class Ignavibacteria; order Ignavibacteriales; family Ignavibacteriaceae; genus CAZHVS01. Next base: position 3,102 of record CAZQSR010000122.1, on the reverse strand, counting down.
TATGATTTTTCTGAATGATTGAATTATCTCCAAAGATATTTATACCGACACCACATGAATTTATCATGTTTTCTCCAATATTACTATACCCATTCCCTGTAATAGAAATGCCAATGTTATTATAGTTAAATACACTGTTGTATATCGAATTATTCCATATTGTATTTTTTTTCCCTCTTGCTAATATACCTCCGAAAAAATTATTAAAAATTATATTGTTTGATATATTAACATTCAAAGAATCTCCATTTATATTTATTCCACCAACATTATTTTTTATAATGTTAGCGTCAATTAAAGAATTATTCGAAAATGAAATGTTAATACCAAAGTGATAAGTTTCATTATAAATTCCACTATTCTGAATAGTAAATCCGCTTAGGACTGTATTATTTGCTGATATTGAAATAACATCTAAATAAAAATTACCATCAATTATTGTAGTGTTTTTGTTTTGCCCGATTAGACAGATTGATTTATTTATTTTAATATGTTCATAATATGGTGATGAATCATCATACACAAATACCGTGTCTCCATCACTCGCATTATCAATCGCATCCTGAATCCTCGTGTAGTTCCCTGGTCCACTCCCACCAACATACAACCAAGTCCCTCGTGATATTGATTGTTTCTCGGTGTTCTGTGCTATCGCTGGTGCATACGCTATCCCAACAAGCAGGAGAATGATTCCAATCGCCAAGCATTTCCTTTTCATATGAATCTTATTTAATTCTTATATGATTTTAAGGTATAGGATAAATTCCATCACAATTCAAAATTAATGCGGCAAACCAAATCAACATAAGCATAGTCTCAGGTATAATTAGAAAAATGTTAATAAAATGGAAAATTGAACTCTCAATAATCCACCAAATTTTATCTAGAGGAATTGCTATAAAAAGAAGAGTATTACACAAAATTGGAAAATTCCATTGACTGGTTTCTTCGTTTTCACAATCACACTCTGAATCCTTTAATAAAGTTATTTCTGAATTGATAGTAGTATCCTTTCCAATAACAGTAGATATTTCCTTCTGTATATCCTGATTACTAAATTGATACTTCCCAATCAATGACTGAATCCTTGATTTACTGATAGCCTTTGATAGAATCAAACCAATGAAATACATCATTTTCAGTTGATTCTTTGTTACAACAGGCATCTCTGATGCTGGGAATATCCCTCGACTCATCTGGGATTTCAGGATGATTCGCTGTATCTCTTTGTTGTTCGCAATATCAACGATGGTTTGGAATAACAATTCTCTCTGGTTTATTTTCTCTTTTATGACACTCTGGTTTGAGGATTGGACTGTTTGGTATCCAACCACATTACTCAACGAACCCATCACAAGAAGAACTACAGCCAGGATACTTACTCCAATCAGAGGTTTCTTATCCATACTTTCCTGCCCCTTTATCAATATTTTAAATGAATGTTTTCCTATAATAATGTTATTCTTTGACAATGATTAAAAATAGTTACAGTAATATAAAGATTCTGACAAAAAGTTGCTATTATTGTACATACTCTGGAAAAATAGGGATAAAGTGCCAGGAATTGAATAGACATCTATTAGTATCATCCAAATTGCTATCTGTATAGATAAAAACACTATTTATACAAGATTATTCCATCTGCATAGTAAAATGAACTATTGGTAAGGTATCTATAGATATATCTATTTACTATCTTAGTCTTTTAAGAAAATACAACTGTTCCTCCATAAGTTCTATATACTTTACCAAAGATAAATTCAATAGGAATAGACAGTGGATAAGAAGTTATTAAAGAGAAAACTCCTTCGTATAGCTGGAATTTGTACCATCATCATTTTGCTCGTGTATCTTAATTTATTTGTAATACTTCCGGCCATTATTATGGGTGGCCCAACATCTCTTTTCTTTATTTCTAATCATGGTACAGAGAATCATACAATAACAATCACAGTAGTTGATTCCACCAACAAAACAGTATTATTTCAATCCTACAATATACAACCTGATATGACTATTCAATATGCGAGAGGATTTGGATGGTATCCAACAGTAACGTGGACTCCATATACCTGGTCAGAAGGAAAATATACATTCATTGCTATCCTTGATGGAAATATTACTGCTTTACATACAACACATGTCCAAATCACTCAAACGATATGGATAGCTATAGAATTCATGGGTAAACCTCTTGAGATAGGAGAAGGATGGGTATAACACATTAAGAATTACCCATGACTTTGTCGTAAATCTTCTTTAAATCCTCCTCAGACTGACAGTTATAATGCATCAGGTCTACATCTCCCTTTAAGGAATGCCCCATAAGTATCTTCTTTATGCTTGTAGGACCTCCTTTTCTATCCCATTTCTGGCTAAATGCTTTACGTAAATCTTTCGCTCTAATTGGTGCATTCCTGAAGAGATGAATGATATGTGTCTGTGAAAATAGTCTTTCCAAGCCACTTCCATTATGAAAGAAAATAAAATACTCAGATAGAGCTTCTTTCGTTTCTTTAGTAAAGAATGAAACTCTACTTCGTTGTGTTTTTGTAGTCTGACCATTCGTTGGATTATGGTTAATATGAACTACGCAATTCTCAATATCAATGTCCTCGAGATTTAATTGATACATCTCTTCTGCTCTCATTCCAGATGATGCCCCAAGAAGAACTAGTGCTTTTATCTGCTTAAAATATTGATGCCCTTCAAAATAAGATAATGTCTGATTTATCATATCTTGACTAACTCTCTTAGGATAATAAACAGGGTCCGATGGTAATTCAATATCCTTCCCCCAATCAACACCAAGGTATGTAAGGAACTTGATAATCTGATACATCTGTTTCTTGTATGATGCAACAGCATATTTTTCCTTAATCAGTTTAAAATACAAGATGCTCTTGGTTTTATCAATCTTATAATCAAGATACAAAAGGTAGTTCTTTAGGTAACTATTTACTTCCTTCATATGACCTTTCGATATCCCACTTAATTCAAAAATACTCATGTATTCAGAAAGGTTTTTTTCTCCGAGAAATAGCTCTCGTGTCAGGGAGACGTCATAACCAACTAGACCACGAGCCCAATAGTAAAAACATT
>CAZQSR010000121.1:0-6339 GCA_964596145.1 uncultured Ignavibacteriaceae bacterium | reverse complement strand
TGTTTTATTAGAGAAAAGTTTGCTTGTTCTTGAAGAAGGTATAATAGAAGGAAGAAAAGTATTTGCGAATATAGTAAAGTATATTCGCATGGGTGCGAGTTCTAATTTTGGAAATATGTTCAGTGTTGTCGGTGCAAGTTACTTATTTCCTTTTCTTCCGATGAAACCAATTCAAATACTCCTTAACAATTTATTATATGATTTTTCACAAACCGGAATTCCAACAGATAATGTCGATAAAGAAATTGTTGTTAAACCACTGAAATGGCGTATTGACAATATTAAAAGATTTATGATTTTTATTGGTCCAATAAGTTCAATCTTTGATTATGCAACTTATGCATTAATGTGGTTTTTCTTTGGTGCATCCCAATTTGCAAGTCCGTTAATTGAAAGTTCACAAAAAGCATCTCTTGAAAAGTTGTTTCAGACTGGTTGGTTTGTAGAATCGTTGTTGACACAAACATTAATTGTACATATAATCCGTACCCGTAAAATACCATTCTTCGGCAGTCGTGCATCTTTACCTATGACACTGACAACTTTATTGATAATGCTTATAGGAGCATGGTTGCCTTACTCACCTTTTGCAGAGATGTTTGGATTTGTACCTCTGCCGCCAATTTACTGGTTATGGATTATAATCTTTTTAATTTTATATTCTACAATAACGCACTTAATTAAAGTATGGTTCTTTAAAAAATATGGAGATAGTTAATTATGGACAGTATACTTGATGCAATCCAGGAAGGCAGATTATTTGAATTGCCTGAGAATGATAAAAATGATTCATTGCAGTTTTTATCTCATATTATTGAAGCAATTCCCTCGGTTCCAACCGGAACAGATGTAGTTGGTTTGGTTATGGCACGGGAAAAAAGTATTGCAAGTGCACTTGGTAAAAGCTTTGCGTGTCCACACGCAAGAGTACCTTATGATGAAGATCTTATTTGTGCAATCGGATGGAGTCCAAAAGGTATTGAATATAATGCCCCCGATAATCTTCCTGTTCATATAATAATAATGTATTTGATTCCAGATAATCAGCGCAATCATTATTTAAGAGAAATATCCATTCTTGCCAAAGCTTTGCAAAGCGCAAACAATATGGATGTTATTCGCTCGGCAACTGAATTAAATACAGTAAGAGATTACCTTCTGGACCTTGTCAACAAATCGAAAAGCATAGCGGGTTCCGAAACTCGAGCAAAAATGATTCAGCTGGAAGCCCGCAGTGCAATAACCGAACAAAAAGTTCAACAGCTTTCAAACATAATTGTCGAGCCGCTTACTATAGTTGCCGGACTAAATCAAAAACCCGTAATTCTATCCCAGAATAAAGAACTTGTAGATTTACTGGATAATATGCTGCTTGATCAAACATTGAAAAAAGTTAGTTCCGATCAATTTATCGACTCAGTTTCATTAAAAGGTATTTTTGAATATAATGGCTGGCGTATTATTAAACGTCATTCATGTGATTATGAAGCTAACAGATTTCTTCTTGAATGCTATGCAATAAAAGTCATTGCATAAAGCAAAGTATATACTGATTAATATCATAGTATACAATCAGTTAACAATCTTCATTCATAGCAGTATTGATTAGAGAAAGGAAAAATTTTTTTTCCTTTATTATGCTAATCACTCCCAAACCGTAGTTCTGATTGAAATCTAAAATAAAAAATTTCATAGAAACTAAAGATCGATTTTCAGACTATCTGCCCAATATAAAATTGAACCTGCGATCAATTGCTTTTTGACTTGTCAAATAAATTTTTCAAGAACAAAAAAACAGGTGATATGAACCGGCTTTTACTTTGTAGCGGGGGCATTCCCGACTTGTTCGGATTGAACCTACAAGCGACTACTTTTTGAACTACCTAATAAAAAATACTTGTGTTTAAAGAACAAAAAACCGGCTTCATAAACCGGTTTTTATTTTGTAGCGGGGGCAGGACTTGAACCTACAACCTTCGGGTTATGAGCCCGACGAGCTACCAATTGCTCCACCCCGCGATGTTTTATTTTTTGTGTTACAAATATAGCATTTTTTTCGCACTCAGTCAATTAATCCTTTCGGCTTCCTTTAGTTCTTTCCTTAAAAGTCTGTACTCCGGAATAATTTTTTCCACTTCATCCCAGAATCGCTTAGAATGATTCATCTCTTTTAAGTGACAAAGTTCGTGGATAATTACATAATCAATTACTTCTTTCTTGAACTTCATCAACTTATAGTTCAGCGAAATAGTCCCTCGTCTTGAGCAGCTTCCCCAGCGTGTTGATTGTCCCCTTATGCTGATTCTCTTCAGTGGAAGATTAAATTGTTTTGCAAGACTATTTGCTCTTGGTAAAAGATACTTTTTTGCTGAGTGTTTTATAAAAACATTATAAATATGATTTATTATTTCATCATTTTGTTCTTTCCCGGAAATATGGAGTACATTATTTGAATATCTGACTTTATATTTTTCCTGAAATAAATCGAACAGGAAATTAATTTTTAATTCTTCACCAAAGTAAAAATATTTTGTTGATGCTTCAGGAGAAGGTTTGAAATGTTTTTCTATCCAGTCAGTTTTTTCAAATAAAAAATTATGAACAATCTGCTGTGTATATCCACGTGGAATTACGGCTTCAAGTCTATTATTGACTATTCTTATTTGAAGATGTCGTGCCTTATTACTTTTTCTTAAATAACATTTTATTTCTTTTCCATTTACTGTCAGGAAAAGAAAATTGTCAAAGTTTTTTATACGAAGTTCCCTCTTTTGAATCTTTTAATTCTATTCCAATATTTTTTAATTCGTCTCTTATTTTATCTGCAAGTAAAAAGTTTTTTTCTTTCTTTGCATCAAGACGAAGTTTAATTAGAAGATTGATTAATTCGTTCTCTAAATTTGAAGAAGAAGTTTGCTTATCAAAATCAGTTATTCCCAGAACTCCTATTGCTGTTTTTTCCAAGAACTCCTTCAAATTGATATAAAACTTCTGAGATAGATTATTGTTCTCAGCTATTGTTTTGTTTGCTTCTTTCACGAAATCGAAAATTACCGCAAGTGCCTGCGGAGTATTAAAATCATCATCCATTGCTTCTTCAAAAGCATCGTAAAACTTTTGAATGTCAAAATCCACTATTTCAGTTGAATCCGTTTGTTTATGGATTTCTTCACAAATCTTAAAAATCAAATTGTTAATTTTTTCCAATCCTTTTTGAGCTGAACTTATAAGTTCTTCGCTAAAATTCAGAGGACCGGCATAATGTGTCTGTGCAAAAAACATACGGATTGCTTCGGCGGGATAAAGTTTTAAGATTTCTCTCGTTGTAAAAAAATTACCAAGAGATTTTGACATTTTCTCTTCGTTAATATTCAGGAAACCAAAATGAAACCAGTATTTAACAAACTGTTTTCCGGTTGCAGCTTCGCTCTGAGCAATTTCATTTTCGTGATGAGGAAAAATTAAATCACTTCCACCTGCATGTATATCGAAAGTCTCGCCAAGATGTTTGCAACTCATTGCAGAACATTCAATATGCCAACCGGGACGACCATTTCCCCAAGGACTTTCCCAGTTTGGTTCTCCTTCTTTTGCTTTTTTCCAGAGTGCAAAGTCTAAAGGATTTCTTTTCTCTTCCATTATTTCAACTCTTGCACCCGATTCAAGCTCTTCAATATTTTTTCCGCTAAGCTTTCCATAACCTTTAAATTTTGCCACATCATAAAAAACGTTTCCATTAATATTATATGCAAAACCTTTTGTAATTAACTCATCAATTAATGCAATTATTTCAGAAATATGTGCGGTTGCTTTTGGATATAATGTTGCAGGTTTAATCTTCAATTTCGTAATATCTTCAAAAAAAGCTTTGGAAAAAATCTCGGCTACTTCTTCTGCTTTTTTATTCTCTTTAATTGATTTTTTAATAATCTTATCATCAATGTCTGTTAGATTCATTAAGAATTTAACTTTGTATCCTTTGTATTCAAGGTATCTTCTAATAAAATCTGAAGAAATGAAAGAACGGGCATTACCAATGTGAAAAAAATCGTAAACAGTTGGACCGCATACATACATTCTTACTTCATCGGAATTAAGCGGAATAAATTCTTCTTTCTTCTTTGTTAAAGTGTTATAGACTACAAGCATAATTTTTATTTTTTTTATCTTAAATATAAGAAGAAAGAATATTCTTATTTTCGTTCAACTCTGGATTTATCTTCTATTGTAGAGCAAAATCCATTTTTAATAATTGCAAAATTTCTGTTATACTTGTATTAATGTTTTGGATTTATCTAATTTTATTTTGCTCTGGCTTTTTTGCCGGTTTAATTGATGCTATTGCTGGTGGAGGCGGAATTATTACTGTTCCTGTACTTCTTTCTCTTGGTTATCCTCCACACATTGCACTGGGAACAAATAAATTCCAGGCAAGTTTTGGGAGTTTTACTGCTTCCTACTATTATACTAAAAAAAATATTGTAAAAATAAAAGATGCAATAACGGGAATTGTCTTTACCCTTTTTGGGGCATCACTTGGTGTAGTTGCGGTGCAACAAGTAAAAAGCGAACTGCTTGGGAAAATAATTCCATTCTTACTCTTAATTATTATTTTTTATTCTTTGTTGAAACCCAATCTTGGAGAAAAAGATAGACATCCGCATATTTCAGAGAAATTGTTTTTTATAATTTTTGGATTATTGCTTGGTTTTTATGATGGTTTTTTCGGTCCTGGGGTTGGTGCTTTCTGGGCAATAGCAATGGTTTCTTTAACAGGATTTAATTTACTTAAAGCAACCGGTTACACTAAAGTTATGAATTTCGTGAGTAACATTTCTTCGCTGGTTCTATTTTTAATTTGGGGTAATATTATGTTCGATGCAGGATTAACAATGGCAGCCGGCCAAATTGTTGGCTCTAAATTAGGTTCGCAAATTGCAATTAATAAAGGGGTTAAGTTTATAAAAATAATTTTTATTTTTGTAGTAGTTGTTACTACACTAAAATTGATTTTTGACGGGTTTATTGCAAAATGAATTTGAATATAATTCATATCATCTCTATAATAAAGAAGACAAGGTGAAACAAAATGAAACAATTTTATACGTTGCTTCTAACTTTAATTTTAAATTTTTCTTTAATTTCGCAAAACAACGTTATGAAAAATCAAACCGATGAACTTATAAAAACAGATATTGAATTCTGCAAAGTCTCAAAAGAAAAGGGACTTGAAGGATGGATGAGCTTTTTTGCTGATGATGCTATAATTTTTCCTAATGGTTTACCGGTTATAGCGGGCAAAGAAGCAATTAAAGAGTATTATTCAAAGGTGAATTTTGATCCATCAATAATTACCTGGAGACCTGAATATGCTGAAATTTCTGAATCGGGAGAAATGGGTTTTACTTATGGCTACGCTGACTTTGAAATTAAAGATTCAACCGGAACTAAAATTTTTAAAGGTAAATATACAACCATCTGGAAAAAACAATCGAACGGCGAATGGAAAGTTAAGTTAGACTTTGGTAATGCTGCCGAGAAATAAACTTTAATCTTTTTTCTATCCTTTACTTTTTACAAGGAATTCATAATCTTAATATGAATTCCTTCTCATTTTCCGTAAATTGCAATTCAGAATTTTCACAAAAATTATAGAACGATGCGTTACAACTTTTTAGAAATAGAATCCAAATGGCAAAAATATTGGGAAGATAATAAAGTATATAAAACAGATTTTACTGATACTGCAAAAAAAATTTATTGCCTTGTTATGTTCATTTATCCAAGCGGTGCAAAGTTGCATTGCGGACATTGGTACAATTACGGTCCAACTGATAGCTGGGCAAGGTTTAAAAAGTTAAAAGGATTTAATGTCTTTGAACCAATGGGTTATGATGCTTTTGGTTTGCCCGCCGAAAATCATGCTATTAAAACAGGAACTCATCCGCAAGACAGCACCTTAACTAATATCACCGATATCAGAAACCAATTAAAGAGAATTGGCTGTATGTACGATTGGAATGCAGAATTAATGACTTGTGTTCCTGAGTACTACAAATGGAATCAATGGCTGTTTCTTCAACTTTATAAAAAAGGATTGGCTTACAGAAAAAATGCTCCCGTTAACTGGTGCTCTTCCTGTAACACAGTGCTTGCAAACGAACAGGTACACGATGGAAGCTGCGAAAGATGCGGAACCATAGTAGAACAAAAAAATCTTACACAGTGGTTTTTCAGAATTACAAAATATGCTGAAGAACTTCTTGATGGGTTAGATAAAATTAACTGGCCAGAAAAAACTAAATTGATGCAACGAAATTGGATTGGTAAAAGTACTGG
>CAZQSR010000120.1:0-6437 GCA_964596145.1 uncultured Ignavibacteriaceae bacterium | reverse complement strand
TTTGTATGTATTTGAGATTCCGTTGATTGCGAAGTTCCCGGAGTCTGAGGAGTAAGACAGACGCTGGTTGGGAACTTTTTGGTTGTAGTTTGTTTTTTTGGAAGAATATTTAGAAAAAACAAATGGTCTATTCATTAAACCAATGCTGTTTTTTATAAAAGAAGGTAGGTATTTATAAGATAATATTGTTACAAAATCTAAAGGGAAGGTAAAGGTGTTATGAAAAAAATATTGGCATCCAGAGCATATTTTATAAAGTTAGGTGAATCAGGTAAATGGGCGGAAGATTGCATTAAAAAATCAATATTAAAATTAGGATTTAGAAATCCATATCATGAAGAATGCCTGAAAGGAAAATGGAGTGTGATTAGACAATATTGGCTAAAACAAGGGAAAACAGAAGGGAAAGCTACTGAAATTACTAATATGATTAAAGCATTTTATGAGAGTAAAGATGATGTTTTATGGATTACATTTCATTATAGAAAATTATACTGGTGTTTTTCTAAAAAAATAATTAAAAAAATAGATGATGGGTATCGTTTTAGACCTGCAATAAATGGGTGGAGCAGTAAGGATACCAATGGTGAAGAATTAACCGTTGAACGACTCAGCAGCAAATTAACAAAAACCCAAGCATTTCGAGGAACGATTTGTTCAGTTGAATCCATTGATTATCTGATAAAAAGAATTAATGGAGAGTCTTTGCCTGAGGTTATAAATGCGACTAAGAATTATGAATCATTTAAAAAATCACTAATCCCACTTATTCAGAACCTCACATGGCAGGATTTCGAGTTATTTGTAGATCTAATATTTACTCGTGCAGGATATAAGAGACTTGATACGTTAGGGAAAACTCAAAAATCTATTGATTTGGATTTGTTATATCCTGTTACTAATAAAAGGACCTATGTTCAGGTTAAATCTTCAGCCAATTTAAATGAATTTAGAGAATCCCATAAGGACTTTATTTCAATGAAACACTATGACGAGTTGTTTTTTGTTGTACATACACCATCCGAATCGTTGAATGAATATTCAGGTAAAGGAAAAGAAAATATAATTACAAGCAATAAACTTGCAGAATTAGCGATAACTTCAGGATTATCCGATTGGTTAATAAAAAAATCCCAGTAAATAATTGAATCATTTTTCTCCTTATCTTATGCAGTTCTGCTGAGAGAACAACAAATCCATAAGGTTTTTCTGGTTTCATTGGATATCATTACATTTTTATTTTGTGCAGATTGTTAATGTACAAAGGGGACTATAGATGAAAAAAAAACATATAAAAAATGACACAAACTGGGATTTAATTGAAGACGATGGTGTCAAAGAATTATATAAAAAAGCTATACGACAACCTGTCAAAAAAAATAAATCAAATGATGAAAAATAACAAATGAAATTTATTAAAAACCTTTTTTCTTTAACAAAGCTAAGATTAAAAGATATGTTTTTAAGTGATGATCTGTTACAAAATAACAGAGTGGAGGATTGATTTATGCCAAGGAAAGGTACAAAAAAAGTAAAAGGTCATACAAGAAAATCTTATCTCATTAATGATTCATTTACAGGATTAAAAATTGAAGACCCATTTGGAAAAAGAACACAAGTTCGAACACATTTTCGAAAAACATCGAAGAAACGAAGGTGAGTTCCTCTTATGCAATACTATTGTAATATCTGTAAAAAAGACATCACGAAAGAAGAATTTCTCTATTCTGTAAAAAAATTTGATAAACCATTATGCAGAGAACATCAACGTTTTGAATATCAGGCAAAAATTGAAGTTACCCCAACTCCATCAATAAAAATAGAACAAGAAGAAATAAAAGCTATCCATGAAGAAATAGACAAAATAGAACCTCAACCTATTTGGAAAAAAACATTAATTAAATTAGGAAAAGGAATTGTTGATGGAACAAAAAAATTAATCGACATATCTAAACAAAAAATTCAGATACAAAGATGGAAGGAGCAAATTCTGCGTAGAATGAATTATAGTTTATTAAAAAGACTATGTCATGAAAAAAATATTACAACAAAAACGACTAAGACAGATATAAAAGAAGATAAAGATGGTTTCTACTATAAAGATTATTCCTATACATATTCTTTCGACGAACTTGTAGGTAGAATAAAACTTCGTGTTAAATTAGAATATATAATCTCTTTTGCTAAGCGTAACGGTGTCAATATTCGAGACATTATTCAGGATATCGATACAAAAAAAAGTGAATGGCAATTAAAAGAATTTACTGAAGATGATGAGAACCAAGCTCAAACACTAATAAACGATATTCTAAAGGCCATACATGAATACAAACCCCAGAGAAAATATTACCAAGAAATCCTCTATCAGGATACATTAGCTACACATCTCAGCTCAAAATTACCTGGTAGAGATGTTCGGATTGAAAAACAAAGGGGTTCTTCACGACCTGACATAATCGTTGATAATGTTGCCATTGAAATAAAAGGACCCACAAATCAACAAGGTCTTGATTCTGTTCCAAGTAAATGTATGAGATATAAAATGCATTTTCCTGGTGGATTAATTGTAGTATTATTTGATGTTCAAGTGAATGATTATTACTATAATGAATGGGAAAAGGGATTGAAAAGAACTCATTCAGATGTAATTATTATTAGAAAATAGATGGAAGCAAGAGAATGAAAAAACAATTAGTAATCATAGGAACCGTTGCCATTCTTGTTAGTGTTGGATTGAGCGGATGTGATGGTGGCATTGGTGTAACTAATATTGGAGATATATCCGCAAATCCTCAAAACTACTTAGGTGAAAAGGTTACAGTCCAAGGTAATTGTCAATTTACTGGTTAAGTTACATATTATGGATTAATTTTAGATAACGATTTACATCGTTTAAATTATAAATATCAGAATAAATTAGATGGTGCATATCGTTTGACTGGTTCAATTAAACACGATAATTCTTCATATTCTATGATAGGGTATTACATAGAAGTAGAGACTGCAACTGCAATTTGAAAATTTAAATTGTAGATTGAAGGAAGGAAAGGTAGGTTTTAAAGGGAGGAATTGTTTCAAAATCTTGGAGTGGAAGCATAGGAGCTTATTATTTGATTCTTGCTGGGAAATCATAAACAGCAAGTAATAAATGTTCAGTAAAAGTTAATGCCTGTTCAGCATCCATTACCTTCTGCAACTTAATCTTATGAACTGCTGTATTGCCTTGTTGTCGAATATGGTCTACCCATCCTTTACCTTTTTTCGGTATGAATCCTTCTTGTGCAAGATATTCAACATATTGTTGAAAGGACAATCCTTCTTTTGCTCCTTGGTCCACGGCTATATGCATTAATAGAGTTCTACAAGCGATTACAACACAAGTATATGCATTAACCGACATTGTGTTACGGGCTTCATTAAAAAGCTGATTAATTTCTTTTGGGAGGTGCTCCAATGGTTTTCCGAAAATAGGTGTAGGGATTTGTTTACCATTTGTATCGAAATAAGTAGGTTCTTTACAGTGGGGGCAAATAATTATTTTTCTATCAGAATTATAATTGTCTATGCTTCCAATACTCGAAGCTACGTTTTTGCCACAAAATGCACATTCATAACTAACACTACTAAGATTACCGGTGAAATCTCCAAATGACATAATAACCGATATAAGTAATAAATCAGAGAGATATAAAGTTAAAGCATCTTGGATTAAATTAATTATCTTATAAAATCCATATCACTTCTTCGCTAATCCTTTTACATAATTACCTTCGTTTTTTCTTCTCCTGTTACCTCTCTTTTATTCTTCGGTAAATTAAAGTCATAAATCGTTTTTTGTTCTTGAAGATAAATTTTTTTTTTAAAAAGTGGTGAGAGATGAACCAATGATGTTTGTGTTTTTTGGTTCAGCTCACATATTTAGGGTTTCACACGCGATTCCTTTATAGCGTCTATGGAGTTTCATTGTATTGATATCCGACGATGCTGACCGTGAAGGTATAATCGGTGTTCTCGGCAAATCCATCCTCATTGTCAAAATGGAATTGCAACATTCCATACCATGTTTGGTCAGGATGAAGTTGAACACCTTGATATCCCGGTTCATTTGGATCATCGGCTATAGGTGGGTAGCCGGGTATGGGATTGATCATAATGACCCCGGCGTCTTTCCAGCTTTGGGGGCTGACCGTGAAATCCATAAAGTGTGCCGCGATAGTTCCCGTGTTATGGATATTAAATGCAACTGTGTAGGTGATACACGGATACGCACCCTCTACATGGACTGTCATTACCCCTGTTGCTGAGTCAATGATTGCAGTCACAGAGCTAAATTGCTTACCCTCAATTTCATTGTCATAATACGATTCAATACTCCAGTCAATATTGAATTCACCAGTATGGACCGTCCCATTGATGATGAGTGTTTCTGACCACATAGCATAGCTACCGCTTATGAAGGCGAGAGCAACTGCCGAGGCCAGGAACATGGTTCCGATTTTGTTTCTCATTCTTTTTCTTCCTCCTTTTCTCTTACTTCTGCTTTAGTTTCTTCTGTAAGGCGGAGTGCAAAGCCGAGCGTCTCCCCCGGTTAAACTGCTGAACCACAAAACCTTTAGTTTTGGGCTCAGGTACTCTTATCCGTCAGATTTATTTCTGCACTGTGGTAATTATGGGTCGACTTCGATGAAGACATCCTGAACAGCAGGATCAATGACATCAATAATGACTGCGCACCATTGGCCAGACCCTGGGATGAACCCCTCACCATAAATGAGGGCGTCAGCGACGATTTGCTGACCTATTGGATTGGTTGGGGTAGCTCCACCGTCTTTGAAATACCAGATGGCTTCTTGGATGTCTTGGCCGGTTGCTCCAGCGTAATCCCCTTTGTGATTCAGGATCCAGTTGACCATATCCCAATCAGGATCTTGGAATTCAGCTGGCAACATTGGATCATAGCTAGAATAAAGCACAGCTGAGTATGTTGGTGCATTTCCTTCATAAGTACCAACGTAGATAATCGGTCCTTCTTCGAAGCACCATAACGTATAGACACCATTATTAACAACGTTATACGATCCTGCGGGCAGGTTAAACAATCTTGCGACACAGCTGTATAAATCAGCGGGATAGCCAGTAAACCATGCCTTAAAGTTGATCGTACCTTCTGGTAAGGATAATGGCTTTGGTCCAGTTGTTTGACCACATTGTTCGTTGTATTGATACCCAAATAACGTCACGGTGAATGTATAATCCGTGATCTCAGCAAACCCATCATCGTTATCAAAATGGAAGGTTAAAGTGCCTAACCACTCCTCTGATGGATGTAACTGAACTGTCTCAATTGGGGCATAGGGTTCTTGCGGTCCAATGGTGATGATGCCAGCAGTCACCCAGCTTTCAGGTACCACGACAAAATCATTAAAATGTGCCGCGATAGTCCCAACATTTTCAACATTAAAGTTCACCCAGTAGGTGATACATGGATAGGCATCCTCGACATAGACCGTCATAATACCTGTGTTATCATCGATAGTCGCAGTTATCTCGCTGAACTGCTTGCCTTCAATTTCATTATCTCCTACCGATTCAACACTCCACTCAAGATCGAGTACTCCAGTGTGCACACTACCGTTGATGATGAGTGTCTCCGACCACATCGCATAGCTCATTGCAACACCTGAGAGAGCCAAAGCTGACATGACGAATATTGCTCCAACTTTATTATTTCTCATCCTTTCTTCCTCCTTCTCGTTTACTTCTGCTTTATTTTCTTCTGTAAGGCGGAGTGCAAAGCCGAGTATCTCCCCCAAGCAAGTTTGCTAAGAGGAAGTAAACAAGAAAAAAAAAGAGTCCATGATCTTCAAGCATAGAAAACCACCCACTTCGGAGGCAGGGTGATTTTTTTTTTCCTTGTTTACCCCTGATTGGTGCTTGCTAACAATTATTACGTAGATTGAATAGAACGCGGATTATAAAAAAAGACAAGGAGTGTTTCTCAAGAGAACCTCTCAAGAGAATCTCTCAAGAACAATCCTCAAGAACAAAGCTCCCTAGATTCTTAAATAGCAGGGACTGCTTCCTTATTATTTAGGTCATTGGATGGAATCAGTCGCTGCACAGGACAAAGAAAAACTCTCCCGGTTCATCGATCTTTCCTTGCAGATGATTCTGCATGGGTTTGACGAAATGGAGATGCAGAAAAGACTCGAGCTGGTCAAACTCCTTGGTTTTATCTCAGAGTTCTGGATAGAAAAAACCTACGGACGGATCCTTACCCTGGAACACCGTGTCGAAGAACTGGAACAACAATCAAAGAAACGAAAGAAATTCTAATGTTGCCTTGCGGTGTCTCTTAGTTAGATAAAAAACCAGAGATACTATTTTATAGACCGATTTTTTCCCTAACAAAACATTTATATAAACATCTACACTAT
>CAZQSR010000119.1:0-6469 GCA_964596145.1 uncultured Ignavibacteriaceae bacterium | reverse complement strand
ATTTCCTTCCTGAAGATGAACCTCTTGTATCATTTTTTATTGGGTATTCATATTTTATGCTTAAAGAATTTGAACTGGCAAAAATCAGTTTTCAAACGTTTATTACATATGCAGAAAAATCAGAATTTTTGCAGGATGCTTTTCTTTACCTTGCAAAAACTCATATTAACCTTGGTGAGTATAATGAAGCTTTAGTGTATTTAAAGAAAGCAGAAACGTTTTATAAAGGGCATTACGAGCTATATCTTCTTTATGCGGTTGTTTATTATTTTCTATCAATGGAACAAAATGCTCTGTATGCAATCGATATAGCTTTGCAGTTAAAAAAGAATGACCCATTAACTCTTGAGTGGGCTGGCAAAATTTATTTTAAAGTGAAAAATTTTTTAAAAGCAGAAGAATTTTATAAAAAATACCTGGAATTAGCTGAAGTTCCAACAAGCGAAATTTACAGTGATTTAGCAGTTACATATCTTAATCTTCAGAAAATTAATGAAGCAATTAATTATTTTGAACTTGCATTAAAGTTGAATCCAAAAAATCAAGTTGCACTTGAAGCCTTAAAATCTTTTAACGAACTTAACGAAAACAGAATGGCAAAAAATGAATAAAATATTTTTCCCGGTACTTTTTCTCTTCTTATTGGCAAATGGATTTTGTCAGCAGGAAGAGAAAAAGAGAGACGTAAATACTGAATTCGATTTAGCCGTTAATCTGTTCGAAAAAAATCAGTTTAACGAAGCTTTAAAGAATTTTAAATGGATAATAGAAGAAAATTCAGTGAATAATAAAACATCTGCTTCGTATCTATTCATTGGCAAAATTCTTTTGAAACAGACAGTATACGATGAAGCTGAGATTGTTTTGAGAAAATTAATCAATGACTTTCCCGAAAGCATTTATTTAGATGAAGCTAAATTAACACTTGCAGATGTTTTACTTCAAAAAGGTGAACCAAAAAAATCTGCCGCAGTACTTTTAGACTTGATAGAAAATTTTAAATCTTTAGATTACAAGAACTCAGCTAAAGATGCTTTGGAGCAAATAATTTATAAATCTTTTTACCTTGCCGAAGTTAAAGAACTTACAGCAAAACCCTATAAAAAAGAATTGCTTTCCTTTCTTTATTTAATTTATGGAAAGTACCAATTGATTGAAAAACAAACTGAAGAAGCAAAAATAACCTTCAGATATATTCTTGATAATTATTATGATTCTGATGAATATCTTGAAGCTTTAAAATTTTATGGAACAAGTACTCTTTCTACTTCTTCTGTAAAACACTCCGATATAGTTATTGCTGTGCTTTTACCATTGTCTGATGATACATCGGGAACACTATCTGCCACAGCTACTGAAGTTCTTGAAGGAATTAAATTTGCCTGTGATGAATTCAATAATCTGGGTGGAAAAAAAATCGGATTGCTAATTAAAGATACTAGACGTAGCAAAGAAGAAATAGTTAAACTTCATGATGAATTGAAAGATGTTAAGTCAATTTCAGCAATTATTGGACCTCTTTATAGTGATGAAACTAAATATGTTGCAGAACTATTTAATAATCTACAAATTCCAGTTATTACTCCCACGGCTACCGATGATGATTTGAGTATTGATTTTCCTAATCTATTTCAGGCTAATCCTACTTTTGAAATGCGAGGAAGAGCAATGGCTCAATATATTTATTTCGTCGAGAATAAAAAAAATATCGCAATACTCGCTTCATCAGAAAGTTATTCGAATAACTTATCCAGTTCATTTAAATCTGAATTTGAAAAGCTTGGCGGACAGATTATTGTAGAAAGTTATTTCCCGAACGACGCTTTAAATATTACTCCGCAATTATCTGAAATAAAAACTAAAATTTCCTCAATCGAAGGAATTTATTCTCCGATTTCTGATAATAAATCATCATCCATTATTTTATCTTCATTGTTACAGGCAGGAATTAGTCTTCCTATTTATGCTAACCAGGATTGGTTCAAATCCAAAGGTTTAGAAACCACTTCAACATTAAGCAATAAATTAACTTTGACTTCAGATTATTTCATAGATTACCGCGATAAGGAATATATAGAATTTAATAAAAGATTTTCATCTATTACAAATATGGAAGCAAACAGGAATGTTCTATATGGATATGATGTTACAACATTTGTGATTGGAATACTGACTAAAAATCTTTCAGCAAAAAATTTGTTTTTAGATGAAATAACTAAAGATTTTGATTCAGTTGGATTTCATAATAATATTTGTTTTCACAATTCGCACATAAATCGTTTTCTTAATATAATCAGATATAAAGACGGAAAATTTGAGCTTATAGACAAATTCAAAGTAGAAAATTAAGGATACAGTTTTACGAAAGTTAAAGAACTTCCTTTAGATGATCGTCCACGTGAAAAATTGATTTTGCGTGGACCTCAAAGTTTATCGGATGCAGAGCTAATTGCTATTCTTTTAAGAACCGGCACAAGAAATAAAAGTGTGATTAGTATTGCTCAGGATATTATTATTAAATACAATTCTCTTATACATCTGTCGACAAAACCCATAAATGAAATTATTAAAACAAAAGGCATAGGGAAAAATAAAGCAGCAACTCTTCTAGCTGCATTTGAGTTAAGTAAAAGAATAGCGGTGCAAACCAAGTGGTTTTCTGACAAGAAACTTACAGCTCCGCAAGATGTTGCAGATATTTTTATTCCAATATTAAAGGATGAACTTATTGAAAAATTTATTGTTATCTGTTTAAATACATCAAATAAAATTATTCGTTACGAAATAATTTCTATTGGAAGCTTGGATTCAAGTTTAGTTCATCCGAGAGAAGTTTTTAAGGTCGCAATTGAAAATAGTGCAAAAAGTTTAATACTATTGCATAATCATCCAAGCGGAAATAAAGAACCAAGTAATGAGGATATTAATCTGACTAAAAAGTTAATAGAAGCAGGTAAAATTTTTGAAATCCCGATTTTTGATCATTTAATAATTGCCGGAAATGAATTTACCAGTTTTGTGGAAAAACGATTAATGTAGTGTGATTTTTTGCAATTATTGAAAATTTTATCTAATATTTTACTTGATATTACTTATAAGTTCAATTAAATTAGTCACAAGATTTTATAATTTATTACATAAAACAATTAAATGGAGAGCATCTATGAAAAAAATAAGAAGCATGATTGCTGTTTTATTACTTGCCTCCCTGCCAATCGTCTTTGTTGGTTGTGGTGGTGTTTCGGAAGAGCAACTTGCCCAGCTTGAACAACTGAAAAAAGAAGTTGCCTCTTTACAAAAAGAAGCTAATACTCTTAAAAGTGAAAGAGACAGTCTGGAAAAACAGATTGCAGAAAAGAATAAAAAACTTGAAGAGTGTACAAAGCTTAAACAAGAAGTTCAATCTAACCTTAATAAAATGGGAAAGTAAGGAGGTATGACAATGAAATTAAATAAATTATTTTCAGTATTTGCCTTATTGGCCCTAATTACAGTTACTTCATTTGCTCAGGAGATCAAAACCGAAGAGCAATGGATGGCTGAAATGAATAAGTTCAAAGCTCAGAAAGAGCAATTGCAAAAAGAAATTACTGCACTTCAAACAGATGTTAATGGACTCAAAACAACTTTAGGTCAAATTCAATCATATGATGATTGTATGAATGATCTTTACAAGTTAATTGGTGTTAACAATAAAAATGACATCGATAATTTCAGAAAAGCTGTAAATGAACTTGAAGGAAAAATTAAAAGAAGAGAAGGTCCTAAGACTGATCGTCAAAAAGACCTCGATGCATTAAAAATGAATAAAATTAGTGCACTCCCTGAATTCTTTAACAAAGTTCATTATCAATTACAAGAATTACTCGATTCTTGGGTAGAAGCTCCTAAAGATATAACATACACCGTTGTAAAAGGTGATTGTCTCTGGAACATCGCAAAGAAGAAAGAACATTACGGCAATGGTTTTGCATGGCCAAAAATTTATAATGCAAACCGCGATCAAATTAAGAATCCAGATTTGATTTATCCAAAACAAATCTTCAAGATTCCACCTTTGACCGAAGAAGAAAAAGCTAAATATGACAAATTAAGAGCAAATTACAAACCTGCTCCTACTAAATAGTTTTTTATGAATGATTAATTATTTTAATCAAAGCCCTTATCACTAGTGGTGAGGGCTTTTTTTATTATAGGAAAATAAATGACCGAGCTGACAAAAAAAATTTCTTTTGATAATGTTGATATGCTTGCTCTACTTGGAGTTGGTGATTCAAATTTAAAACAACTTGAAAATCGTTTTAATATTTCTATTACAGCAAGAGGAGAGAATATTGTCCTTAAAGGAACTGATGAAGAAGTAGATACCGTTGAAAGAATTCTTAAAGAAATGGTTTATGTAATAAACACAAATGGATCTCTCAGGAACAATGATATTTCAACAATTATTGAATTGACAGTTCAAGGGAAAGAAATAATCAGTGGAAATGAATTTGATTCTATTGTCCTTTATACAAAGAATGATACTATCAAAGCAAGAACACCCGGGCAACTTAATTATATTCAACAAGCAGCAAAAAATGACATTTGTTTTGCAATTGGTCCTGCGGGTACAGGGAAGACTTATCTTGCTGTAGCAATTTCCGTAGCTGCTCTTAAAAAAGGTATTGTGCAAAAAATAATTCTTGCCAGACCTGCTGTTGAAGCAGGTGAAAGTCTTGGTTATCTTCCTGGAGATATAAGAGAAAAAATTGATCCTTATTTAAGACCTCTTTACGATGCACTTGAAGAAATGATTCCTTATGAAAAACTAAAAAACTATCTTGAAAAAGGAATCATTGAAATAGTCCCTCTTGCATATATGAGGGGGAGAACGTTAAATAATGCCTTTGTTATTCTTGATGAAGCCCAGAATGCTACTGATTTACAAATGAAAATGTTTTTAACTCGATTGGGAGCTAATTCAAAATCAATTATTACCGGAGATATTACTCAAATTGATTTACCTGCAAAAACTGTAAGCGGACTTGTAAAAGCCAAAGAGATATTAAGCGGCATACAAGGAGTTGCATTTATTTATTTTGATAAAGCAGATGTCGTTCGTCATAAGCTGGTTAAAGATATTATTGATGCTTATGAAAAGTTTTATGAAAAGGAAACAAAATCTTAAAACTGTTCAGAGTATCTTATAAATTAATAATTTCCTTTTTACTTTCCTGCCAGTAAAACTCCATTTCATCAAGAGAAGAATCAGTTAATTTTTTCCCTTTTTCTGCAAGCTTTTTTTCAATAAAACTAAAACGTTTTTCAAATTTAGTTGTAGCTTTTCGTAAAACATCTTCTGGATTCATTTTCCATGACCGAGAATAGTTTGTTAATGCGAACAGTAAATCTCCAAGTTCTTCTTCAATTTTCTTTTCATCTTTCTCATTTACTGCTACATGAAGCTCATCAAGTTCTTCAATTACTTTTGCCCAAACATCTTCTTGCTTAGTCCAGTCGAATCCAACTTTAGCTGCTTTTTCTTGCATTCTGTAAGCACGATGCAAAGCAGGCATATTTAGTGGTAAACCTTCAAGTAAAGATTTTCTACCCTCAGACATCTTTATTGTTTCCCAGTTTTTTTTAACTTCATCTGCATCTTTTACCTTTGCATCACCAAAAATATGAGGATGGCGTCGTACAATCTTTTCAGTAATTGAATTTACTACATCATCAATTGTAAAATAATTTTGTTCTTCTGCAATTACTGTGTGAAATACTACATGCAATAACAAATCGCCAAGTTCTTTTTTTAGTTCGTCAAAATTTTTCTCATCAATTGCATGAATTACTTCATAAGCCTCTTCAATTGTTGCAGCTTTAATTGAATCATTAGTTTGCTCGCTATCCCAGGGGCATTCTTTTCTTAGTCTTTTTACAATAGATACAAATTCATTAAATTTCGGTTGAGTCATACGGAATGATTTCTTTTTATTTTTTAATTATGATTAATTTGAAGTTGAAAATAATAAAAAAAATAAGATTGGAAAAAACAATGATAGAAAATAAAATTAAAGAGTTAGGCTACAGTTTACCTGAAGTTCCAGTTCCATTAGCTGCATATATTCCCGGTAATCAGGTTGGTTCGTTAATTATGACATCAGGGCAATTGCCTGTAATCGATGGACAGCTTAAATATAAAGGAAAACTTGGTGAAGAAATTGCTGAAGAAGATGGGAAACGAGCGGCAGAAATTTGTTTTTTAAACTGCCTTGCAGTAGTTAAATCAATTTGCAAAGATCTTAACAAAGTTGAAAGAATAGTTAAACTTACTGTGTTTGTAAATAGTAAAAGTGATTTTGTAAATCAACCTGAAGTAGCTAATGGTGCTTCTGAATTAGCTGTAAAGATTTTTGGAGATAATGGCAAACATGCACGTGCAGCGGTTGGAGTTAATGTTCTTCCAAGAAATGCCGCTGTTGAAATT
>CAZQSR010000118.1:0-6680 GCA_964596145.1 uncultured Ignavibacteriaceae bacterium | reverse complement strand
TGCGATGGATTGTGATAACATAAATCTCTTGGTAACCTCTCAACTAGAAGATTTGAGACATAAGCAGAAACCATGTTGATGATTTGGTTCATATTTCTCTGTTTTCAAAAAAGGCAAATTAATTGCATCTTGAAAATAGAGATTTTCTACAAAAAAAGAAATCATTATTATTGAAATTGTGATGTAAGATAAAAGCCAGATTATTAAACCTGGCTTTTAATAATTAATAAGAATATTTGACGGTATAAGTTAGAATAGTTTCTTTACCAGCGGGTACAGGAACCTTAAATAAAATATTTTGTGCATCCTTCTTTTCATATTTTATTGATTCATTTTTTATTTCCCAGTTTAAGCCAACATATTTTTCGTAATCAATTACGATGTCTTCTTTTTTCCTATTCTTTAATGTTACTTTGTAAGTTGTCTCAGATACTTTGTTTGTTATTTGTTTATAATCTGATTGTATTTCTTCTCCAACAATATCAAATGCATCACCAATTTTTAAATTCAGTTTTTCATCTTTAGGTGTATGATCTATCAAATCTTCTCCTACAAATTCAAGAGATTTTCCATCTGATTTGTAAACTCGAACTTTTCCTTTTGGCATTGGCAAACCAAGATTATTACTTTCTTTATTTTCAAATTGAACAACAACAGCAATTTTGCTGCTGCTATTATTCCAGTATCCTCCACTTTTAAATAGATATTTTTTATTAATTGAAATATTTTTTGCTTCAAATAAAGATATTTGTTTGGTTTCATTCTGTGAGATAGTTGTTGGACGCTGTAAATTATAAATATGGTATTCGAAAAAAGATTGCTCTTCAAACTGCCCAACACCTTTTTCTGTCCGTAACATATCCATAGTATTTGTTTCATAAACGGGTTGTTGACGTACTCGATTTACATCACCAGCTACAAGTTTTAAATTTGCATTTTGATAAGTTGCCCCGGAATTATTTTCAATGCTTACCCATGAATTTAAGTCCATTAGTTTATCATCTTTATCAAGAACGGCTACATATTCGGCATGCCAGTTCATTCCGCCTGTCTGATATGTTAGTTCTAAATCCTGTTTGCCGCCAGTTTTAAAATCTGCTAAACATACCAAAGTTGGACGTGTGATTAATCCTTCCGGTAAAGAATTCACATTGAATCTGTACTTTGCAACATTTGGAAGCATCAATAATCCACCTTCTTTTTTTTGTAATACAATTTGTCCACCAACACTTGATAATAGTTTTCCTTCAAGCAGTTCATCTTTTTCTCCAATTAGCTGAATATCTTTATCAATATATTTTTGAAGAATTTTGTCAAGACTAACAAGATCGTATTGATAGTTTTGTTCAATTATCAGGCCTTTGAAATCTATCCTTACACTTGTTGGATCAATTAATTGTGCAACATCTCTAATTTCAAGACGATTAATACCGGTTTTAAAATCTACAGAGCGAAGATCTTTGATTACTCCAAGATTGCTATTATAAATAGTTACTGCTAACGATTTTCGATCGTATTCCTGAGCAAAAGTAATTTGCAAAAAGAAGAGAAGTAAACAAGAAGAGATAATAAACTTTTTCATTTTTTAGTTTCCTTTCATATATATGACGAAATTCACTTGTTAAACTACAAAAAAAATTAATTGTTCCTATTTTATAAAAAGCATTTTTTTAGTTTGAATAAAATTTTGAGTGGTTATTCTGTAGAAATATATTCCACTTGAAATTTGCTTGGCAGTGAACTTTACTTCGTGCGTTCCTGCTTTTTTATAATCATTTAAGAGAATATCAATTAATTCACCCATTGTGTTGTAAATGGATATATTAACAAAATCATCCTTTGCTAGATTATATTTGATTGTGGTCGATGGATTAAATGGATTAGGATAATTTTGATAAAGCGTAAATTCATTGGGCGAGAATGAGTCTTCCTGAACTTTAATCAGTCCAAGTTTTTTTCTCATTAATACAGAAAACATTTCCGGAGTAACTACCTCGACAAATTGTCCTACTGTTGCATCACTTTTAATAATTTGTACAACTTGATTTAATCGTGGTACGGAAATATCAGAATTTGATGGATCGGGACGATTACTGAAATCATCTTGTCTGAATCTTTGATATCCTGCTAATAAAAAATAAGGCTTTGATTGTACTTTAAGACTATTGATAATTCTTGTTGCCATTGCATTTAAATCACTTGCATTTCCGTAAAAACTTCCATCACTGCAATGATTAAACATTAAAGCTCCCCAATTAGTAATAGGAATTTGCAGAGGCAGCTGAGGATCAAACAATATGGTCAGTTTTGCATTTATTTGAGATTGAAATTGTCCATATTTTGCAAAGTTAAAACTATTATTAATAACTTTTCCTCTGTAAGTTATTGTGCCGCTTCCCGCGTAATGTTTATATCCATAAATGTTTTCAATTTTATATTTATTCATTAGATATTTTGTTGAATCAATCGCTTTATTCCAAACATCATTTCCCCAGAGATCGGGATAAGCATAACCAAGCGGGGAAGTGACACTCAGGAATCCATCGTTTGGTGTTGCGGTATCGTAATAATATGATGCAACAAAAGGACAAAGATTGAGTAAGTGCAAATTCCATCCCCAGGCAATAGGAATTGTTCCTCGCTGGGGCGATTTCCAGGCACCAGATTGAAAACTGAAATTCCAGTTAGAAGCATCTCCTTCTGTTCCAACAAAGATAATGTAATATTTATTTTGAACTGAAATCGTATCCGGGTTTACAAATGATTTAGGAATAAATAATCTTTGTTGAATTGGGAAAGAAGAATGCCACGATAAATTTCCAAGTAAAGTTTCATGAAAGCTTGAACCAAAATGAGCAAACCATTGCGTCATAGGTTCCGGACGAATCCAACCATATATGTGAAAAATAGAATTTGGATTTTTTGTATGCATGAAATTTAAAACATATTCCAGAATATCTGCTCTTGCTGCAGGCATTGAAAATAAATCAAGATCATCAGTTCCCGCAAGATTAACCTGAAACATTTTCTGTTGAACAGTGAAATCGGTTATTTCACGAATATAAAACTTTGAAGGATTACATCGCGGTAAAAGAATATCTTTTGCCCAATTCAAATATCGTAAATAGCGGAGTTCTTCATATGCTAAAGTTGAATCGTACCATGGATTAGAAGTGTTTTCTAAGCGACCTGTAACCCAAACAGATGAATCACCATCAAAAGTATCAGTAATTAAGACTGAATCGTTCAAAGTTAAATTTAATTGAGCAGCCATTGTTGTAGTTACTGGTAATCTATCTGTCAGACTTCCTATTAAAGCAGCCGCTTCACCTTGCCATCTAAAACTTTGTCCTGTAAAATTACTGAATAACCTATTTGGATCGTAACTTATTCCACCTTTAATCTTGTGTCTGAATTTATTTACCAGATCCTGAACTAAATAAACACTATCAAATACTACTTGTCCCCGTGTTCTATATATATCACGCCAGGTTTCATCAGTTTGATTATAACTCCAAGTTTCATATGCATTAAGGAGATATAATCTAGCAGAATCTCTGTTTACAATACCCGCAAGAGTTAATGCTAGCAGTTTATCCTGTGGTGTAACAGCTCCATAATACATTACTGCCGGATAATTCTGTGCAAAAATATTCAGGTAATAAAGCAAATAAATTAATAAAATTTTTTTCATTCTTATAAAATTTTTATTTCAATTTAATAATTAAATGAATAGAACGAAAGTAAAATTATTTCTTCTTTGAATTGTGGACATAAATGAATTATTTTTAAAGAAAAATTCTATCATTTATTTTAATTAGAGGGCAAAATGAATTTTGAATTTACTGAAGAGCAATTAATGATTCAACAAACAGCAAAAGAGTTTGCTGAAAATGAAATTCGTCCTTCGGCAGTTGAACGGGATAAAAATTCTGAGTTTCCTGCAGAGATAATTTCAAAACTTGGCGAACTTGGTTTTATGGGAATGATGGTTTCTCCCGAATATGGAGGAGCGGGAATGGATACAATAAGTTATGTGCTTGCAATGATTGAAATTTCAAAAGTTGATGCAAGTGTAGGGGTTATTCTTTCGGTAAATAATTCCCTTGTTTGCTGGGGACTTGAGCAATATGCTTCTGAATACATAAAACAAAAATATTTAATTCCTCTTGCAAAGGGTGAGAAGCTTGGTGCATTTGCTCTTTCTGAACCTGAAGCAGGAAGCGACGCAACTCAACAATCAACTGAAGCAAAAGAAGACGGCGATTTTTATATTCTGAATGGCATTAAAAACTGGATAACAAATGGAACAACTGCTGATTACTATCTTGTAATGGCTCAGACAGACCGAGCCAAAAAGCATAAAGGCATCACCTGCTTTTTAGTCGAAAAAGGGACTCCCGGTTTTGAGCACGGCAAAAAAGAAGATAAACTTGGAATTAAAAGTTCGGATACTTGTTCTTTAACTTTTACTAATTGTCGTGTGCCAAAAGAGAATATCGTGTGGGAAATTGGAAAGGGATTTAATTTTGCAATGAACACACTAAATGGTGGAAGAATTGGAATCGCTTCACAAGCACTTGGTATTGCAGAAGCTTCGCTTGATGCTGCAATTAAATATGCAAAACAACGTAAAGCATTCGGAACCGAAATTGCAAATCATCAGGCAATTCAATTTAAGATTGCAGAAATGGCAACGAAGTATGACGCTGCAAAATTATTAGTGTTACAAGCTGCTGCTCTTAAAGATACACATAAAGATTTTATCAAAGAATCTGCAATGGCAAAATTATATGCATCAAAAGTAGCAGTTGATTGTGCTCTTGAATCTATTCAAATTCATGGTGGTTATGGTTACGTAAGAGAATATCTTGTAGAAAGATTTCTTCGTGATGCAAAAATAACTGAGATATATGAAGGAACTTCTGAAATACAAAAAATAGTTATTGCACGATCTCTGTTAAGTGAAAAATAGTATAGTAAAAATTTGTTGTTTAATTTTTTTCGTTCAATCATTTCTTGTTTCACAGGTGGAAAAGGAGAGATGGGAGAAGAAAGAAACAGACTACCGAAAAAAAATTGAATTGAAGAGAAGAGATTACTCTTTTAATTCTGAAAACATTGGACAATTTATTGTTAAATCATTTGCCAATGCTTACTGGTTTTTTATTTCCGACCTTGATGGAGACAATTGTCCTTTCTCTTTATCCTGTTCAAATTTTTTTGTAGAATCAATTAAACAAACTAATCCGTTTCAAGGCACATTAATGTTCTTTGATAGATTCACCCGTGATACAAATATTTTTGGGAGATCAAGAAACTATTCTTTTGATAAAAACGGAAAGCTGTACGATCCTGTTTCAAATTATCTTCTTGATGAATCAAAAGTAAAAGTATATAAACCTGCTGGCTTCATTGATGAGTAAACTACTTTTTTTGTTAACAATCTTTGCAGTTTACACTATGGGACAAACTTCATTTTATTCGTATGAAAACTCTAAAAAGTTTGCCGACTATCTGTTTGAAACAAGCGATTATCTACGTGCTATTGATGAATATGAAAGATGTAATCAACTTCATTTTGTTGATACAACTGTATTTAAAATCGGTTATTGTTTAAGCAAAATTGAAAATTATGAAAAAGCAAAAGAAAAATTTTTTACTCTTTTTAATTCACCATTAGCAGACCCGTCAAAAATTAATTACTCAAAATGCAACTTTTTTCTTGGTAATTATAAGGAAGTAATTGATTTCTCAAAATTCATTACAAACCATTCCGATATACTGCGTAATGAGCTTAATAAACTTGCATTAATTTCATTTATAAAAATGAAGTCCAAGATTGATTATGATGAAAAATGGATTGATGCATTTGAAGAACAGCCTAGAGAATTCATGAAAAGTTTTCTTAAAAGAAAATTAGAACCAGAGCGCAAAGACCCTTTAATAGCAGGAATGTTGTCTGCCATTATTCCTGGTGCTGGTAAAATTTATACGAAGCGATATGAAGATGGGATAACGGCATTCTTACTCACAGGATTATTTTCTTATTTAAGTTATGATAATTTTCATGCTAAACATAATTTCAGAGGGTGGTTATTTACCGGGCTTGCTTTAGGTTTTTATTCCGGAAATATTTATGGAGCAGCTGCATCAGCACAGATTTATAATGCTTACGAAGAATTGAAAATGCAAAATGAATTTGATGACTATATTAAATCAAATAATTACTTTTTGTCCAAGGAAGAAGGCAATATATGCAAATAAAAAAAACATTTTGTCTTTTCTCATTGTTTTTTGCTGTCGCTATTAAATCAGTCCTTGCCCAATCAGATATTGATATTCTTTTTAATCAAGTAAGAGTATTACATGCTAACCAAAAATATTTTGATGCTATTACCGAGGCAAAAAGATTGATTTTTTTTGACACTGCAAAAATCTATCATGTTCAGGCATTGAAAATTATTGCCGACTCTTATAAAAATGGTGCTTTTTATAGCGAAGCATTAAAATATTATATGCAGTCTGAATTGTTTACAACTAATGATGATGAATTATTTTTACTCAAAATTGAAAAAATAAAAATTCTTATTCTTAACCGTTCAATACAAGCTGCTTTTAATAATCTAAAGGGGTTAGATGAGGATAAAAGATTTATCACAAAAAAAAGTGAGATAATT
>CAZQSR010000117.1:0-6760 GCA_964596145.1 uncultured Ignavibacteriaceae bacterium | reverse complement strand
AAACTTTACAACAGGCTTGATGAACTAATTACCGAATTGAAAAAACTGGGTTACACTTTTAAAAGGTTTGATTGATGAATGTGGATTTTGTATGAATAAAAAATTATTAATTTATTTGATTATTTTATTTATCGGAAATAAACTCAATGCCCAACAACTTAAAAACTCTGAGCAACCCTGGAAGGGTAACGCTATACTTGGAAATGGAAATATATGTGTTGTTTATTCGGATGATCAAAGAATCTATTACCAGAGTGGTGGAGTAGGAATTCAGCACCTGTATTTTAATAATTACACTGTGGATTATGTGGCTTCATCTGAATTTAATTTATATGATGATTCCGGAAATAAAATTGGGACCACATACGATTCGATAATTGTTGGAATGAAAAATTATTTTACTGCCTCCACAAAATCATACGCGGCAAATAATGTTGTACAAGAAATCAACTGTTTTGTGTTAAAAGAGAATGCATTAGTAATTTCGCTAAAAGCTGATGGTATTACAAAACAGACCAACTATAAGTTAAGATTGAAACTGAGAAAGTCATTTGTTTCAGATAGAATTACAAGTATCAAAGACATTAATTATGGAAAAAATTATGCATCGGCTGTATGGAGTAATAATGTTAGCATTGTTGTAGGAGCTGTTAAACCTAAACAAAATTATCTTGTCCAGGATTCAGTTATAATGGTGATTGGTGCAATAAATCCCGGTGAAAGAATAGAAATAATTATTTCGGTGAATAATAATCTATCGTCATCTGTTAAACTGTTTAATAAACTTTCAAAGTATAAAGATTTATCGTTAGCTGCTGAAAAATATTGGGACAGTTGGTTAAAATCAGGATTCCTTCCGGTAACTACTAACTCAGAAAAAGAGAAACTGTATCTTGAATATTATAAAAGGAATCTTTATGCAGCAAAGTCGGCTAATCTTAATGGACAAATTCCCGCCGATATTACCGGGCAATTTTTAACTAATAATATGCCGCAGCTTTATCCCCGTGATGCAATGATGGTTGCAAGAGTTTTTCTTTTAACTGGTCATTATAATGAAGCAAAGCAGGTAATTAATTTCTGGAAGAATAAGAGGATATCTAAAAAATCTAAAGGAGAATTTTTTGCACGTTACGATGCTTATGCCAATGCAGTTGATGGAGGTTCAGGAGCAAGGTATGATGAGCCTGAATGGGATGCAAATGGATATATGATTCAACTTGCCTACGCTTATTATGAAAAAAAGAGAACTTGGTTGATTGATAAAAAATTTATTTATGAATTAGCAGATTTTCTGACCAACAATATTAGTGCTAATGGTTTGCTTTATGAGGGTGGAATTGTTGAATGGACTGGTTTTCTTCCTTCTACAAATATGATTTGTGCAGCAACTCTTGAAACAGCATCAAAAATTGCTTTAGTGTTTGGTGATAAAAAGAAACAACAACTTTATTCAGATGCATCAAAAAAAATATCTTTAAATCTTGAAAAAATGTTTGATAAAAAAAGAAACACTTATGCATCCGTACGTTTTTATGATTATAAAGGTGAACAAAATAAATCACTTACTGAACCAACTCAAGATACGGTTTATTTATGGGATACTTCAACTTTATTTGGAGTTGTTTGGGGTTATCCTGATCATGAAAAATTAGAAAGCAGTTATAATTTTTATTTTCAGAACACTATGAAGCAAAATGGAGGAATGCAATATTTCGATTCTCGTAATCCTGGTCTTGCAGCTTATGGACATGATTTGTTTTTCTTTACAACTGCGGCAGCAGCTTATTATCAATTAACAAAAGGAGACATTGAAAAAGCTGAAGTGCATTTAAACTGGATGATTAAGAATTCCAACATCTATGGCCTGATGCCGGAGAGAATTTATTTAAACCAGTCAGATTGTAGTCCTGCATCGCCGCTATCATGGTGCTGTGCTGAATTAGCTGGTTGTTTATTTCACTATTTTAAAAATAATTCATCCCGCTGATTGTTAACGGGATGAATTGAATAAAAATTAATTTATGTATTAATCTTTGATGCTTAATTTTTCCTGGAGAAGAACCTCAGCTTTTCTTACAAGTGAAAGAAATTCTGACCTGTAACCATATTTATCTTCTCCAAGAGCTGATTTACCAAGTTCAAGGACACTTTTACAATTTGAAGTTCCTTTGTTTTTAGAATCTCTTAATATAAGTCCAAACTGCGCAACAGCAGAAGCAAACCTGAAGTTATTTGAAGTGGATTTTAATTCCTGCAAATTATCTTTTAGCACTTCTGCAAATTCTTTACTTGCATTTCCATCAGGTTCTTTATACCGGATTTTAACTGTTAATATTTCATTTGAAATTTTTGTATCGCTGTTTGGATTTATATTCTGATACTTTAAGTCGTTATTAACTCTTTGGTCAGGATTGTCATTTAAAATAATTTCATAAAGTGCGGTTACAGTATGACCAGCACCAATTTCACCGCCATCTTTTTTATCGTTCTTAAAATCTTCACTGTTAAGTAAACGGTTTTCGTAACCAATTAGTTTATATGATTTTACTTTTAATGGATTAAACTCAACCTGAATTTTTACATCTTTTGCAACCGTGTAAAGAGTTGCAAAAATTTCATTTACTAAAACTTTCTTTGCCTCCATTATATTATCGATGTAGGCATGATTGCCATTCCCTTTGTCGGCAAGTTCCTGCAAGCGATTATCTTTGTAATTCCCCATTCCAAAACCAAGAACTGTAAGAAAAATTCCTTCATCTTTTTTTAATTCAATAAAGCGTACAAGTTCTGAAGTGTTTGATATTCCTACATTAAAATCGCCATCTGTAGCAAGTATTACCCTGTTGTTTCCGTTTTTAATAAAATTTTCAGAAGCGATTTTATATGCAAGTTGAATTCCTGCTCCACCAGCAGTACTTCCTCCTGCTTGCAATCTTTCAAGAGCCTGAATTATTTTTTCTTTTTCAGAACCTAAAGTTGATGGAAGAACTAATCCGGCAGAACCCGCATATACAACCATTGATACTCTGTCATTATCGCCTAGTTGTTCAACAAGCAATTTTAATGATCTTTTTACAAGAGGTAATTTGTTTGGTTCATCCATTGAACCTGAAACATCTATAAGGAAGACGAGGTTGCTTGGTTTGGTTTCTGAACGTTCTAATTTTTTTGATTGCAAACCAATTAAAACCAATTTATGATCTGTGTTCAACGGGCAATCAGAAAATTCCATATTTACTCTTAAAGGCTTATCGTCCTGGGGCGCCTTGTAATCATAATCGAAATAATTTATAAGTTCTTCAATTCTTACTGCATCAATATAAGGAAGAGAGTTTTGATTTATGAATCGTCTAACATTGGAGTACGAAGATGCATCTACATCTGCGGCAAAGGTCGATAATGGACTGAGAGTTACTTCACGAAAATCATTTTCATTTATGTAGCTGTATTCTTCTGTATTAAAATTCTGATAATAATTATCTCCTGCTACTGATGGACTTGTATAACCATAACCATTGCTTTCCATAAGTTTATAATTCATGATTGCATCTTTTGTTTTTATTTGAACAGCAGTTAGTTCAAAATTAACCGGCGTTATGTTATTCGGTTTAACAATGATAGAATTTTTTACTGCAGAAGAATAATTGGAAGCAGTAGCTTTTATTGAATATGTGCCAGGCACAACATTGTTTATAGAATACTCTCCGTTTGCATTAGTTACCGCACTATAGTGAGTATTCAAAATGGTAATTGTAGCATAAGCTAAAGGTGCTTTACTTGAAGAATCAATGACTTTACCGGTTATTCGTCCATTATTGTTGGGGATAAGTAATAAAATAGAAGAAAATAAAATCAGAGCAAAAATTAATAACTTTTTCATGGCTTCCTCACATTAATAAGTGATTAAATTTTTATTACACGAAGTAATAATTTTTAATAACTTATACTTTGCAGCCGCAAATAAGTTTCAGAATGAAGAAGGGAATTATTAATATCACATTTTTTCAAAGACGACAGCGGTGCCATAAGCAAGAACCTCTGTAACACCACTCATAACTTCATTAGCATCGTATCTTACACCGATTAATCCATTTGCGCCCAATTCCTGTGCGTGTTTTATCATAAGTTCAAAAGAATCATTACGGGTTTTTTCACAAAGTTGAGTAAACAAAGTAATGTTACCACCAATCAATGTTTGAAAACCTGCACCGATTGTACCGAAAATAGAACGGGAGCGAACAACTATTCCACGAACCACACCTAAATTTTTTACAATTCTGTAACCTTCAATTGTAAAAGCAGTTGTAATTAAATTATGATTCATACTATTATCCCATGAAGATTGTTTAAATTTTAATTTCCAATTAGTGAACCAACCAAATTTTCAACTTGATTTAACATAAATTCAATTTTACTTACATCCTTTCCACCAGCAGTTGCTAGATGAGGGCGACCACCACCACCGCCGCCAACTAATCTGGCTAATTCACCTACAATTTTTCCTGCATTAACTTTTTTCTCTTGGATTAGCGCATCTGTTACAACGCATACTATTATAACTTTTTCTTCAGCAACAGAAGCAAGAATACCAACTCCATCTTTAATTTTATTTCTTAACTCATCACCAAAGGTTTTTAATTCGTCCATATTATCGGCATCAACTCTGCCTTTAAAAATATTTATATCTGCCAATGATATTGGAGAAGAAATAATTTTATTTAACTGATTTAGTTTTTCTTTTAGTTTGAATTCTGAGAGTTCCTTTTCCATTCTCTTCTTTTCTTCAAGAAGTTCATGTAGTTTTTCATCAGAATGTTTTATCTTTTCAATCTGATTATAAATATATTTTTCTACTCCCGCACCTGTTGTAGCTTCTATTCTTCTGACACCAGCAGAGATTGATGTTTCGTGCAAAATTTTAAATAAACCAATTTCAGAAGAATTATTTACGTGTGTGCCGCCGCAGAACTCCATAGAGAAATCACCAAATTGGATAACATTTACAAATTCTCCATACTTATCTCCAAAGAACATTAAAGCACCCATTTTTTTTGCTTCTTCAAATGGAACATTGCGATGCTGAATTCGCTTCAAATTTCTTCTTAACTGTTCATTGACAAAAATTTCTACATCCTTCAGTTCTTCATCACTTACTTTTGAAAAATGTGTAAAATCAAATCTTAGCTTATCCGGAGCAACAAGTGAACCCGCTTGTTGCACATGTGTACCAAGAATTTTTCTTAGTGCCGCATGAAGAAAATGAGTTACAGAATGATTACGCATTATATCCCATCTTCGTTTTTCATCAACCCTTGCAACAACAGTTAAACCAGCAGATAGTGGAATATCATTTTCATTTTCAATGATGTGTATTACTTTGTTTTCAATTTTGGTAACATCAACAACGTTTAGTTCGGATGAACTAAGAATAATCTTTCCTAAATCATCTACCTGTCCACCGGATTCAACATAGAATGGAGTTTTATCAAGTATTATCAAGTCAGAAGAACCATCTTTCTTCAATCCGATAATATTAGCATTCGTTTGTAGTTCATCATAACCCGTAAATTCGGTTTCTGTTGTAACATTAAAATTAAAATTATTAAGATCATTAACTGAAAGATTAACTGAAGCTAGTTTTTCTTTTGTTGCTTCTCTTGCTCTTTCCTTTTGTTCATTCATTAATTCATTAAATTTATTTTCATCTACAGAGAAATTGATTTCTTTTGCCATCACATTTGTAAGGTCTAATGGAAAACCAAAAGTATCAAATAGTTTAAATGCTTCTTCGCCTGGAATAACAGTAAGATTTCGTTTTTTTAAATCCGTTATTACACTTTCAAAAAGATCAATTCCTCTGTCCAGAGTTCTGTTAAAACTGTCTTCTTCGGCTTTAATTATCTTTTTTATCAATTCCTGTTTCTCTTTTATTTCGGGAAAAATACTGCTCATATTATCAACCATTATATCGACGAGCTTATAAAGGAAAGGTTCTTTTAAATTTAGTTTTCTTCCATAACGGGAAGCTCGTCTTAAAATTCTTCTTAATACATAACCGCGTCCGTCATTGCTGGGTACAGCACCATCAGCTATTGCAAAAGTTAATGTGCGGATATGATCAGAAATAACACGCATTGGAATTTTGTCTTCTTCTTTTTCATATTTGATAGAAGAAATTTTTGAAACTTCATTGATAAGCGGAGTGAAAACATCGGTATCATAATTGGAGCTTTTTTGCTGCAGAACCGCACAGACTCTTTCAAAGCCCATTCCAGTATCAACATGTTTTGAAGGTAGTTCATGTAATTTACCTTCGCTATCGCGATTATATTGAATAAAAACCAGATTCCATATTTCAATACATTCAGGTGAGCCTGCATTAACATATTTTGGATTATCATAATCATCGGAAAGATTTATATGTATTTCAGAGCAAGGACCACAAGGACCTGTTTCACCCATTTCCCAGAAATTATCTTTTTCATCGAACTTTAATATATGAGAAGGATTAATATCTGTTTTGCTTTTCCATAAGTTAAATGCTTCATTATCAGTGCGATAAACAGTTGCCCACAATCTTTCTTTGGGCAATTTCCATACATCAGTTAATAGTTCCCATGCCCATTCAATTGCTTCTGCTTTGTAGTAATCACCAAACGACCAATTCCCAAGCATTTCAAAAAATGTGTGATGATAAGTGTCGTGTCCTACTTCTTCAAGATCGTTATGTTTACCGCTAACTCTAATGCATTTTTGA
>CAZQSR010000116.1:0-6848 GCA_964596145.1 uncultured Ignavibacteriaceae bacterium | reverse complement strand
TTAAAACAGATCATAGAAGAAATGGTTTATCTGCTTTGATTCGCTCAGGACAATTAGAAAGAGAAGATGGACTTAAAATGCTTAGGCAACCTCCTTATCTGGAACCGGAAATTATCGATCTTGTTAAAAAGCGATTAAGGTTTAATGAGGATGAATTTGAAACCATTATGAATGCACCTACAAAATCTTATAAAGATTACAAAACATATAAACCCACCTTTATAAAATTAAAATTCTTTTTCTGGGTAATGTATAAATTTAATTTAGTTACTAAAAGTTTCTATATAAAATACACTTCAAAATCGGATGTGTAAATATCTGTTATGAAAATAGCCTGCATCGGAAATACAAATAATTCATTCTTTGCTCTTACAAGATATCTTCGGGATTTTGAATTAAATGCAGATTTACTTTTACTTAACGATCCGGCTCATTTTCATCCTTCTGCAGATTCTTACGACTTATCTTATCAAGAATATACAAAACAGCTTTCGTGGGGACATACAAATTTTTGGCAGACTTCTGACAAAACAGTTGAAGAGGACTTAAAAGAGTACGACTTTCTAATTGCTTGCGGTCCAGTCCCAGCTTATGTTGAACGTATTGGTAGAAAAATTGATTTACTCATTCCTTATGGCAGTGATTTTTATGAGTATCCTTTTTATAAGTTTGGACGTATCCCTAAATTAAAAAAAATAAAAAAATATAAATTTGCCAAGTATCAGAAAGCTGGAATTGAGAAATCACGATTCATTAGCTGGGATGTCTCTAACAATGAGTTTGAAGAAATTTTAATGAAATTTAATTTTAAAGGAAAAAGATTAAAGATTGCATGTCCATTTATTTATGTGAATCAATATAATCCGGATGTTATTTCCAATTATTTTGATAGAAGTCATTGGTACAAAGAATTTAAACTTGTAAGAGAAAATCATGATTTTGTAATTTTTCATCACTCAAGATTATCTTGGAAAAACCCTCCAGATATTTGGTCATATAAAGCAAATGATAAATTAATTAAAGCATTTAGTTCTTTCGTAAAAAAAAATAATGATTTAAAGTCCGCTTTAATTTTATTGGAATATGGACCTGATGTGTATGAAACAAAAATGTTAATTAAAGAATTAGAAATAGAGAATAAGGTATTTTGGTTTCCAATGATGAGTCGGAAAGATATTATGATTGGTATCCATTTATCAGATTTAGGCGCTGGAGAATTTGGAAGAAGTTGGTTTTCGTATGGAGCAATTTATGAATTTATTTCAATGGGGAAACCGGTAGTTCATTTCCGAAATGATTCATTGTATAAAAATGTATATCCAGATATGTATCCAATGTTTTCCGCAGAAAATGAATATTACATAGAAGAAGTTTTTCTTCGTTATAAAAATGATTCCGAAGAATTTAAAAGTGTTGGCAGAAATGCAAGAGAATGGTTCATAAAATACGTTGTTGAAAAGCCACTTAAAACATATTTGGAAATTATAAAAAGCTAAAAATATGTGTGGAATTACTGGCATATTAAGATTAAATCCGACAAATGATTTACACATTGAAATTCAGAGAATGACGGACTCTATTCGTCATCGTGGTCCGGATGGTGAGGGAATTTTTGTGAAAGATAATTTAGCATTAGGACATCGCCGCCTTGCAATTATTGATCTTGAAACAGGTAAACAACCAATGTGTAATGAAGATGAATCGCTCTGGCTTACATATAATGGTGAAATATATAATTTTAAAGAATTAAGAATAGAACTTGAAAAATTCGGGCATAGATTTAAAACAAATTCTGATTCAGAAGTAATCATTCATTCATACGAACAATGGGGAGTTAATTGCCTTAATAAATTTCGTGGGATGTTTGCTTTTTGCATAGCAGATTTCAGTAACAGAAAATTATTTCTTGCAAGAGATCATTTTGGAATCAAACCATTAGTTTATAGAATATCAAGTGATTATTTCGCTTTCTCTTCAGAGCTTTCTTCATTAAGAAAAATTAACGATAAAGCACCAGAAGGAGATATTGAATCTCTAGAATTTTACTTACGTTACCAGTATATCCCTGCTCCAAAAACTATCTATAAAAAGATTTATAAATTAAAACCGGCACACTATCTTTTTGTTGATTTTAATAACCCCGAACCTATTCCTATTCGCTATTGGGATTTTGAATTTAATTCTTCCATTGACTTAAGAGAAGAAGAATACGAAGAACAACTTGAGAGTGTATTAGAAAATTCAGTAAAAACTCATTTAGTGTCTGATGTTCCGTTTGGTGTTTTCTTATCTGGAGGAATTGACTCAACTTTAGTAACGCAAAAGATGGCAAAAATTCTTTCAGCTCCTATAAAGGCTTTTTCAATTGGATTTAAGGAAGAAAAATATTCAGAATTAAAATACGCTGAAATTGCAGCAAAAAAAATTGGAGTTGAACATCATACTTATATAATTGAAGAAAATGGTCTAGAAATACTACCAGAATTAATTCAACACTATGGGGAACCTTACGGCGACAGTTCTGCGATACCGACTTATTATGTATCAAAATATGCAAGACAAAACGTACCAATGGTCCTTTCAGGTGATGGAGGTGATGAATTCTTTGGCGGATATATTACTTATAAACGCTGGATGAATTATAATCCTTGGAAGGATTTTATTAAATCTCTAACTAATCTCAAAAAAAGGAGAACTATTCGTTCATTTAAAGAAGGCATGCAGTACAGAACATTCCATTCTTTTTCTAAGGATAGACATAATGGAGATGAGTGGATGAAATTTATGATGTTTCTTAAAAATAATATTAGGAAATCATTATGGAAAAAGGAATTTTCTTCTATAATGAAATCAGAATCTGAATTGTTTTTAGAAGCACATAATAAAGCTCAAAAATTTGATAGGCTTAGTTATGCCCAATACATAGATATTAATACTTATATGCAGGGAGATATTCTCTATAAGGTAGATATTGCAAGCATGGCTCATGGACTTGAAGTACGTCCACCAATAATTGACACTGAAGTTTTATCGCTAGCTTCCAGGCTTCCACAATATTTAAAATTGCAGACTAATGAAAATTCAAATGGAAAATACTTACTTAAAAAAATTCTGGGTAAAACTTTTGATAATTCATTTATCGAAAGAGAAAAAAAGGGATTTGCAATACCCCGACATGAATGGTTTTTATTCGAAGGTAAAAGCAGAGAAATGATAAGGGAATTAATTTTAACTGATTCTGCTATGATTAGGAACTTTTTTAATTCCGAGATGGTGAAATTTTATGTCCATCATCATGGAAAGCCTAAAAATTATTCTGGAATATTATGGCTTTTACTTGCTTTAGAGATGTGGTTTCAACAAAACAAAGAAATTTCTTTTAATTATTAGATAAATGAACGAACTAAAAAATAAAAAAATTCTTTTTGTTTTTAGGAATTTTACTTTTGGTGGCTCTGAGAGACAGGCTTTTCATCTTGCAGAATATTTGAAAACCAAATATGATTGTCATATTACATTTCTTGCTTTCAGTACCAAAGGTAAAGTGGTTGAAATTTGTGATGAAAAAGAAATACCTTGGGTCAGTTATCCGTTAAACTGGGGAAGCAGCGGGTTAATAAAAAAAACAATTAAGCTATTTTTGCTGAAAAAGAAAATCAAAGAATTGTCTCCGGAAATAATCATTCCTTATACGCATCTTCCAAATATTATTTGTGGAATACTCTGGAAGTCAGTAAATGCAAAATTTTGTTTTTGGAACCAGAGAAGTTTTAATTCTTTTAATGAAGAAATTTTTTTACAAAGAAAAGCAATAAAAAATTTACAATCTTTTGTTTGCAATTCTATAGCTACAGCAGAGAATCTTAAATCAATGTTGAAAATTAGTCCCGAAAAAATTAGTATTATTCACAACGGGATAAAACTTCCTGCTGCAATTAAAAATCGTAATGAATGGAGAAAATTTCTTGGAATAAATGAAGATGTTACAGTAGCTGTTATGGTTGCCAATATTCACGCTAACAAAGACCATTTAACGCTATTAAAAGCATGGAAAGTAGTAGTTGAAGAAATTGGAGGAAAGGGCTCTGTTTTATTATTACTTGCTGGCCGTTTTGGAAATATAAAAAAACAATTAGATGAATTTTGTCTTGAAAATAATCTCACTAACTTTATCCGATTTCTTGGCGAAGTTAAAGATATATCTGGATTATTAGCGGCATCTGATATTTCTGTTTTTAGTTCGAATGCAGAAGGCAGTCCTAACGGTTTGTTAGAATCTATGGCTGCCGCTTTACCGTGTGCTGCTACTGATATTCCTTCTATCCGAGAAATATTCAATGGAGAGCAATTAAATTATTTGCATAAGCCAAATGATTACATAAAATTTGCTAAAAATATTTTAACTTTTATAAATGATTCGTCTTTGAGGAAAAGTCTTGGTAAAAAAAATCAATTAATAATTGAAAAAGAATATTCATTACAGGGTATGACAGAAAATATGTCCCGTCTTTTAATTAACGGATTAAAAAGAATTTAATTAGACTTATAATGACACTAAAAAAA
Organism: uncultured Ignavibacteriaceae bacterium; assembly: GCA_964596145.1. GTDB lineage: Bacteria > Bacteroidota > Ignavibacteria > Ignavibacteriales > Ignavibacteriaceae > CAZHVS01. The sequence continues at coordinate 2,285 of CAZQSR010000116.1, read as the reverse complement.
GTAAAGTCAAATATAATTTTTTTAGGAGATAAATTCTTATCGAGATTCCAAAATGAAAATCCACATCTGTTGATTTTATTATTTCATGGATTATTTAAAAATAAGAGCGAAATTGATTTAAACTTAGTTTCTCCACTTGAAGCTGTTACAATAGAGCATTTTGAAAAAACAATCAATTATTTTCTTAAACAGAGGTATTTGTTTATTTCTCCTGACCAGATTCTTTCTGGATTAGATGCGAACAAAAAATATGTAATACTTACCTTCGATGACGGTTATTACAACAACACTTTATCCTTGCCAATACTTAAGAAGTATGATGTTCCTGCATTGTTTTTTATTTCAACTTATTATGTAATAAATAAAATTGGTTTCTGGTGGGATGTTCTTTATCGAAATACACATAAAGAAGGAATTACTAATCATGACTTCTATCAAGAAGAAAAAATACTTGAAAAATCACTCGATGAAATAAAAGAGATAATCTTTAATAAATTTAATGTGACTAATTTTAATCCTATATCTGATATAGATCGTCCTTTCTTTGCAGATGAGTTAAAAGATTTTGCAAACGAAAAAAATGTTTATTTGGGTAATCATTCTGATAATCATACTGCACTAGTTAGTAATTCATATGAAGAACTTAAAATAAATATTAGGAATGCACAGAACTATCTTTATGAACTGATTGGTGAATATCCAATCGCAATTTCATATCCTTATGGTAAGCATAATTACGAAGTTGCAAAAGTAGCTGAAGAATGTGGATTAAAGCTTGGAATGACAACTATCTCTCAAAAAAATTTCTTTCCTTTAAAAAATTTAATGTTATTAAATCGATACAGGATATATGGTTACAAGAATTTAGAACAGCAACTGTTTTATTTAACTCACTCTAAACATCTGTTAAACTATCTCAAAAACAAAGGTGGCAACGGATGTTAAAAATTATTTGTCTGATTGGCAAAGGGAAGCATCTAAATTATTTTGTTAATAAATTGAATGAATCTCATCCGGTTGCAATAGCTATTATTGAAAAACCATTAGCAAATGAATTAAACAGTTCAAGATTAAAAAGCTTAATAAAATCAGGCATAATTTCTTCAAAAGAAAATACAGAGTATCCTTTAATAAAATTTGCAAGACTATTTAAAAGCTCAAAAAAGAAAGAAAAAGATAAAAGAGTAATAGAGATTTATAACAAATCTTTTGGAAGTCTTTGGAATAAACTGAACGATAATATTAAAAGAATTTATGTTGAAGATATAAATTCAACTGAAGTACAAAATCTTCTTGCTATGGAAAAAGCAGATTTAATTTTATGTCATGGAACAAAGATTGTTAAAGATTTTATTTTTAATCAATCAAAATTAGCATTGAATTTACATTGGGGATTGTCGCCATATTACCGCGGTTCTCGCTGTTCACAGTGGGCGATTATTAATTGGGATGTTTTAAATATTGGTGTAACTGTTCATAAACTTTCCTCAAAAATTGATGGAGGGGATATACTTGGACAAAAGAGAACGCAAATAGTTTACGATGATACAATCCAATCAATAAATTTCAAACTCACTCTCTCAGGCACTGAAATTATAATTGATGCAATTAATAAGCTTAATAATGGAAGTGAATTAATTTTTCATAAACAGGAGTTGTCTCTTGGCATCGAAACAAAAGAAAGACAGTGGAGTCAGAATTTAACAAATCACCTTAATTATATTTTCCAAAATAATTTGTTAAAAGCTATGATTGAAAAACCTTCCCGCAAACAATTACCTATTATTGAATTAGTCTAATATGTCTTTAATCAATCCAAAGGTATCGGTTATTCTTCCAAATTATAACTTTGGACACCTAATAAGTGAAACCTTGGATTCAGTCTTATCTCAATCATTACAAGATTGGGAATGTATTATTGTTGACGATGGTTCAACGGACAATAGTTATGGTATTATTAAATCATATCTAACAGACACAAGATTTAAATATATTTATCAACGTAATAAAGGATTGGCCGGAGCAAGAAATACAGGACTAAGAAATGCATCGGGCAAATATATTCAATACCTTGATTCAGATGATAAATTAGAACCATTTAAACTTGAATTGCATTCTAAATTTCTGGATGAAAATCCCGATGTGGATATTGTTTATGGTTTAGCAAAATATTTTTATTCTGAAGAACCTAACCTTTTATATGGTAAAAGAAATGGTGATGTTTGCTGGGGAGATGATTCCTGGATGCCGGGAATATCTGGAAAAGGAAAAGACATTTATCTTTC
>CAZQSR010000115.1:2609-6924 GCA_964596145.1 uncultured Ignavibacteriaceae bacterium | reverse complement strand
ACGGCGGATACAGACGCAGCACGCAATCCGGCACGTTTTATACCCGCGAACGTTACCGCCCATTTAGAAAACAGTACAGGTCATTGAGCAAATCGACTGAAACATAACCGTAAACAGTTGCTTTTGAATTAAGACAATCAGCTCTATCAACAAGTTCATTATACCTGTTAAATTTCCGAATTAATTTACTTCTGTTAATACTTACCATTGATCCTTTTTTGTTGATAATAGCAAGTTCCATACTTGAATAAATATCAACTGGCAACGATTGGCGTGGTGTGCAATAATGTGTACTGCTTCCCTGAATTGATAGAAAGTAATTACCAGCTTTTACAGCTTTCAGCATTCTGTATTCTTCTGTACTAAATGCTTTTTCTTGTTTTTGAAGTTCTTTAATAAGTTCCATATTGTTTAATATTAATGATTTATAAATAAAAACGGGCGGTAACACCGCATAAAACCAATAAAGGTTGTGTCGGTAATTTCGGCATCGTAGCCCGTTCAAACTGTTGTGTATTTTGATAGTTCATCTCTCGCATTCCTTTACTGGTCTTATGCAAAACGTTATGGTTCATTCCCCACATTAGAGTAACCAATTAATTTTTCAAGCTAACGAGTGTGGCGCTCCTAATTAGGTTTCTGCTAAATTTGGGGCGACTCTATGTAAGGCCGTTTCTTGCAATGGTACATCATAGTCCGTGCGTTCATTCTGGTTGAAATGTAAAAGCCCCAGAAGTTCAGTTTCCAGGGCTTGTAGATAATTTTAGTGGTGGCCCGCATAAGCGAAGACCCCGTTCAGAATAATATTCAGTATCAAAGATACATTTCCTTAGAGTCATTTAAATAACTAAAACAAGTTTTTATTATGACAAGGAAAAAGAAAATGGAGTTAGACATTATCAACCCCAATGCTGCAGGGATTGATGTAGGAAGTCGATCGCATTATGTAGCCGTTGGCCAATCGCTCGAAGATGTAAAGGAGTTTGGGGTTTATGCCGAAGACTTGAAAGCCTTATGCGAGTGGTTGCTATCCTTTGGGATTACATCTGTAGCCATGGAATCGACCGGTGATTATTGGCAAAACTTATATGCTGAGCTTATGAAGCATGGTATTGAGGTAGTATTGTGCAATGGAAAATTTACTAAGCATGCCAAGGGCAAAAAAACAGATGTGAAAGATTGCCAGTACATACAGAAGATGCATGCATTAGGATTGCTCACAAGTAGTTTTTTGCCCGATGAAACTACAGAGAAATTGCGCACCTATTGCCGGCAGAGGAAAAATTTAATAAGCTCAGCTTCCGGGGCTTGTCGCAAGATGCAAAAATTCCTGAAGTTTTTGAACTTTCGGTTAGATGTGGTGGTAAAGGATGTTTGTGGCCTTACCGGATTAGCCATTATTGAAGATATATGTAAAGGCAACCTTGACCCAGAATCCTTATCAAACCATCGGCATTACAACTGCCGCAAATCAAAAGAGGAGATAGCCAAGGCGCTCCATGGAAATAACAGAGAAGATTACTTGTTCGGGTTGAGGCAGGAACTGCAAGCCTACAAATTCTTTCAAAAGCAGCTGGAAGCATGCGATAAGGAAATCGAAAAATTTATATCAGAGGAGTTGAAAAAATCGCCAGATAAAAGAAATTTAAAAACAACTGAAAAGCCCCACAAAAGGCAGAACAAAAATGCCATCTCCATAAAAGATTTCAACCAAGTGGCATTCAAATATTTTGGAGGGGTAGATTTAATGGCAATTGAAGGCTTAAGCCATGCTACAGTATTGGCAGTAATGAGTGAAATTGGACCTGATGGGTTCATGAAATTTGGCACTTCAAAACAATTTGTTTCATGGGCAAGGCTTGCCCCCAATAATAAAATATCTGGGGGAAAGTTGCTCAGCAGCCATATCCCTAAGGGGAGCAACCGGTTAAAAATTGCGCTCAGGCAATCAGCCAATGCCATCGGCAACCTGAAGGATACCCATCTGTCAGATTTCTTTAAAAGAGTAGCATACAGAAAAGGCAGACAAGCAGCAGTAAGCGCAACAGCAAGAAAATTGGGGGTAATAATTTGGACTATGGTTACAAAAAAAGTACCTTACAGGCCGGCAAATGAATACCTGTTCCTTGACCAAAAACGAAAGCTCGGATTGGCAAAAAGAATTCAAAAACAAATGGTTAAATTTGATATAAAACCGGAAGAAATTGGAATTGGCAACTGTCTGATTCCCAGCTACAATTTTTGACGTTAGTCAGAATTGCGAAAAGTTAATTTTTTAGTTACCGTTCTTTGACATTTTACCGGTTTTTGAAAAATGAAATTCTGAAACGAAAATCAGAATAAATCTAAAATCAGATTTTTAAAACCAATACAACAAAAACCGGGTAAAATAATGAAAAATGGTTTTTAGCATTTTGACCGCATTTGTCATGAAATTTGTGAGGGGCAAATTTCGATGCCAATCCCGCTCTGGCTTTTTGGCAACCTGAAAGCTTTAACGCCAGAAAAAGCGGGATAGCTCACGAAATTTGCAAAAACCTGATTTACAAATTTACATGCCAAATGCTGCTGCAGAGCCGATTAGATGATGAGCGCAACACACCATAACAGCGGCTATAGGCAACGGCCTGGTGAAGTTGCAACTTTGGAAATGATTTTGTAATTTTAAGGGTATGATTTTTCAAATGAACATTTTAGTCCGAAGTCCGGCCGCAGCCCATAGCCGCAGAACGTTACAAGCAAGCCGAAAAAAGACACAGACACAATGACAATGAAATTTTTGCTGCATAAAGACAAAGAAGAAAAAGGAAAAGCCAGCCCACAAAAGCAAGAGTGTGGCTGCCCTTCCCTGCAACCTTCCCTTCGCAGCCACACACATGCTTTTTTCCTTGCCCACTCGAAGCAGGACAATAATAATGGTGAAGGCGACCACCCAAAGAGGAGCCAAAACAAATAAATCTTTAATCGTATGTACAACGAACAGTTAGAAAAATTAATTGAAATGGCTCTTATGGATGGAGAGCTAACAGAAAAAGAAAAACAGATTCTTTTCAAAAAAGCGGAAGCATTTGGTGTTGACCTTGATGAGTTTGAAATGGTGTTACAAGCAAAATTGTTTGAAAAACAAAAAAGTGATAAGCCCGTTTCTGCTGCACCTAAATCAGATAAGCTGGGAGATGTTAGAAAATGTCCTGCATGTGGTGCAATTGCAGAAACCTTTGCAACTAAATGCTCCGATTGTGGAACAGAATTTAGAAATATCGAAGCTTCTCAAAATATCATTAAATTTTTTGAAAAACTTGATGATATTGAATCTAATAGAAAAGACAATATATATGAAACAAGTAATACTAATAGTTCGATTGGCATAGGTACAATAATAAAATGGCTATTTTTTTGGTACATTCTTTTACCATTAAAAATTGTAAGTTTTTTCATTAATAAATCAAAGCCTGCAAAGTGGTCAACTACTGATTCACGAAAAGAGGAATTAGTTCTTAATTTTCCTGTACCTGCATCAAGGGAAGAAATATTAGAATTTTTAATGCTTGCAACGAGCAGAATTAATTCTAATACATATTTTAATGCATTTGCAGAAGAAACTAAGTATAAGGACACTTGGAATAAAATTTGGTTAAAGAAGATAGAGCAAATTTACTCCAAAGCTTCGTTAGCGATGAAAAATGATAAAAAGTCTCTAGATGAAGTTAACAGATTTGCTGAAAATGCAAGACTGATTGTTAAAAGCAACAATAAGAAAGTTCTACATATTGCGTTAGGATTCATTACTTTAATTGCAGCACTTATTATTTGGGGCATTATCTCAAGCTAAATCGACGATAATAATTTAAATCAACAGAAAGAACTAAAAACAAAAGCAGAAACCTTTATAAAAGCGGGAGAATATGATAAAGCAGAACAAATAATTACAACGTTAGAGAATGAATCTTTTATTGTTGAGTTAAAAAGTAAAATTCAGTTAGAGGAACTTTCCAAAAAAATAGATGCACTTGAAATTTATCTTGAAAAGAAAGAGTATTCGAAACTAAAGCTAGAACTTGAAAAAATCACATGGACAAAAAACAGTAAAGATTACAACACTAATAGTATAGAGAGGGAAAGTTTCAAAATTTTCCTAAAAAAGAAAGAAGCTATTAACAATCAGCTCCCAGAAAAATATAAAATTCAAATTGAAAGCAAGTATTCATTATAAAATAGGGCAATATGAGTAATTCTGAAGATAAGCAATTTGAACTTGAGAGTCAATTGCACGAGCAATATACAATTAATAATAATGCGAATGTAGGAAGTTTTG
>CAZQSR010000115.1:0-2599 GCA_964596145.1 uncultured Ignavibacteriaceae bacterium | reverse complement strand
GTAACATTTCTTGTTGCATTGTTGGCGTTGTTTGGTTTCTTTGGATATGTTTTTGTGTATTCCTCAAATGACTTTTCTTTGAATGGAAAGTTAATTAAGGATGGTATAATGACCTTAGATGTGTTTTTGCTTTTTTCAATTATTGTAATCGGTATGTTGTTTTTCTTATCGTTGGTTAGCTTGCAACTTGGCTATTCTAGTAGAAGTAATCAAATAATCATAGATAGAATAAGAAACAGATACTTTGATAAGAATAAACAGATAATTTTCGGGAAAAGCTACAACCCAAAAAGTAAAACTTGGAATAGTTTTGTGCAAGATTATTTTAATTTGTTCTATTGGCTATTCTTTTCTGGGCAAATTCTAACGATTATATTTTCTTCTTATAAAATCATTCAGGATATTCATTTTGAGTACAAATTAAATTGGTTATGGTTAATATTTACTGTAATCGTCTTTCTGATTCAGATATTGGCAATATTTTTCTCTATCTATTGCAGGAGTTGGTATTTTGTAAAATACTGTTCCGCATTTGAAAAGGCTATTGTCGAAAAAATGATTAAAGAAAGTTGTTGCATTGTAAGGTGCATTTACAAAGGAAAATTCAGTAAAAATCATTAAAATTAAAAAATATGGGACTATTCGGAAACAAATCAGAAGGCGGATTAATGGATGTAATCCGCTGTGACGAACAAGAATATCTTGTTTGGAAGTGGCGACCTTCGGGAGAAGCCAATTCAACAAAAAGAGAAAATGCAATTCGTTGGGGCAGCAGTTTACGTGTAAAGGACGGTGAAGTTGCTGTATTTGTGTACAAACAAAAAGACGGAACAATGCAAGATTTTATAGTCGGCCCTTATGACCAAACTATAAAAACAGCAAACTTTCCAGTGCTTTCAAGCATTGTTGGTGCTGCTTTTGGCGGTGCCTCGCCATTTCAGGCAGAAATCTATTTTATCAATCTTTCGGGAAACGTACAAGTGAAATTCGGCATTCCTTACTTTGACGTATTTGACCCAAGATTTTTAGATTTTGCAGTGCCAATGGCTGCAAGAGGTACAATAACATTTAACCTTACAGACTACAAAGCTTTTATTAAACTCAACCGCTTGATAAATTTTGAGTTGGAAGATTTTAATAAACAAATTAAAGATGCAGTTACAAAATATGTAAAAGGTGTAATTACAAATATTCCTGCCGACAAAGGAATCCCAGTTCTACAAATGGAACGCAAACTTTTAGAAATAAATGAAATTGTTGCAGCTTATCTTAAGCCAAGACTTGAAACAGATTTTGGAGTAAACATGAAAGGTTTTGATTTAGCTACTATCGAAGTTGACAAAGAAAGTGAGGGTTACGCTGAATTAAGAAAATTAACTGCCGAACAAACTACAAAAACCACGGTTGCCCAAACTGACGTTAATATTAAAAACTTGGAAGACATGCAGGGCATTAATGCTCAAAACATGGAAGAAACTTTGCGTATCCAAAGAGAAGAAGCACAGAGAGCACAGAAACTCCAAACCGAAACCAACTTCATCGGGGCTCATGCACTTAATCAACAAACCGAAGTTCTTAAAACAGGGGCAGAAAGTTTAGGCAACATGGGTAATATGGACATGGGCGGAGGCGGTGGAGGAATGAACCCTGCTGGAATGATGACAGGAATGATGATGGGCGGAGCAATGGGAAATCAAATGGCAGGTATGATGAACCAAATGGGGCAGAATATGAACCAACAACAAAACACACCGCCACCACCACCACAAATTCAATACAATGTTTCAGTAAACGGCCAGACAGCAGGTCCATTTAATTGGCAACAATTACAGCAAATGGTACAAAATGGTCAGCTTACAAAAAACACTCATGTTTGGAAACAAGGTATGGCAGGTTGGGAATTAGCAGGTAATGTTCAAGAACTTGCAAATTTATTTGGAGCAGTTCCACCACCACCACCGCCACCAGTTGTTTAACCTTAAAAATGTCACATTATGAATGAAGATAGTTTTTTTTCAATAAACAGGTTGGTTGAGTTCGGGATGAGTTTAGCAGTTGCGCAGCAAATGGTTCAAACCATGAATAATGCTATAACTAACATGCACGTTCCGGGTACTATGAATCCAATGCAATCAGCTCCACAACAATTTTACTATGCAATGATTGAAGGCAAACAAGCAGGCCCTTTTTCAGAGCAGGAATTATCCCGTTTAATAGCAGAGAAAAAAGTTGTTAAGGAAACTTATATTTGGAAACCAGGCTTGGTAAAGTGGGAAATTGCCGAAAAATTGCCCGAAGTCTTAAAACTGGTTGCTTTATCTCCACCACCATTTCAACAAAATCAATAGATTATGAAAATAAATTTTGTACAGACGATTATAGCCATAGCGGTAAGTTTACTTATCGCTTATGGCTTGTATAGTTTTCACGACAGTGAAAATAAAATACTATTAAGTGCAGGTAGTTTTTTGTTTCTTGCAACAACATTAGTACTTACAATTGGAACAAGTTTTCAGTTACCACGCACAACAACAAATGTAAGAGTTGTATCGGGGATTTTCTTTGCTGTGGCTTTGATTAGCAATTTGATTTTTACTTT
>CAZQSR010000114.1:0-7013 GCA_964596145.1 uncultured Ignavibacteriaceae bacterium | reverse complement strand
GGTGCGGAACCTCACGAACGAGGGCATCACGAGAGGAGTTCACCTCGTCGGCGACATGATGGTGGATGCCCTGGAGTACAACAAGGGGATTGCCGCGAAGAAGTCCCGGATACTTGAGAAATTCGGACTCTCCCGGAAAGTGTACCTGGTCGTCACTGTCCACCGCCCGGCAAACACCGACAACCGGGAGCACATGGAAGCAATTCTCTCGGCACTCGGGGAATCGAGCTTCCCTGTCCTCTTTCCCGTCCATCCCCGGACGAAAAAGATGCTGGAGGAATACGGATTCTGGGAGCACCTCCCGGGGAACGTGATTGCGACAGAACCCCTGGGCTACCTGGACATGCTCCAGGCAATGGCCAACTCCAGGACAATCCTCACTGATTCAGGGGGGATGCAGAAGGAGGCCTACCTGCTGGGGGTTCCCTGTATTACCCTGAGGGACACGACCGAGTGGGTGGAAACGGTGGATGATGGGTGGAACGTGCTGGTTGGGGCGGATCGGGGGAAGATCGTGGAGGCGATCAGGACTTTTACGCCGGATAAGGAAAGGAGCATGATCTTCGGGGAGGCGGGGGCGAGCGGGAGGATTGGGGTGATTTTGAGGAACAATGATTCCAATCTCTCCTGATGAAACAAATGGAAGGAAGAATCTCTTCGAACGCCTGTTTTTTCAGGTCCCCTCCGTAAGAGATATGTCTGAATGGATGTACACAGAGCATATCAATGAATATGCACGATATCCTGCGGCAAGATCCTGAAATCTGGGATATATTCACCCGGAAGGAGGAATACACGAACCCGCTCCGGGACCAGTACGACCGGTTCCCCTACTATGCCAGTAAAAATCGTGATATTTTCGACCCGAAAGCATCGCAGTATCTTTTTGAACATGGGTATACTCTTCCTTATCCCGATGACGCACCCTTTGCAGTCTGCCTGACACATGATATCGACAGCATATACCAATCCATTCCTTCCAAGGGATTGGCAACATTACGCTCGCTTAAAAGGGGAAACATTGCGGATGCCATCCATACACTCTCCAAGATGCGATCAAAGAAGCTACCGTTCTGCAACTTTTCACAGATTATGGACCTGGAGGAGAAATACGGTGCAAAGAGCACGTTTTTCTTCATGGCAGAGCGTCCCGGGGAGCGTGACTATGCCTATGACATCGAGGACATTGCACCGGAGATCGGTGAGATTATCGATCGCGGGTGGGAAGTGGGGCTTCACGGGGGACATACTGCCTATCTCAATGTAAAGGAGATGAAAGACAAAAAGGGGCGGCTGGAGAAAGTAATTCATACGTCGGTGCTCGGGTACCGGAACCATTACCTTCGTTTTAAGGTGCCAGATACCTGGGAGTACCTGAGTAAAGCGGGATTCCAGTATGACACAACTTTTGGATATGTGGATTGTGTCGGGTTCAGGAACGGGATGTGTTATCCGTTCAGGCCGTTTAATTTAAACACGAATCAGGAAATTGATATTTTAGAAATTCCGCTGGTTGTTATGGATGGTACGCTGGATCAAACCTATATGCGACTTGATGATAAGGGCAAATGGGATCTTTTAAAAATGCTCATCGATCGTGTTGCAGGATGTCACGGGGTGTTTACACTATTGTGGCATAATAAGTATATGGGGGGGGAAAATCTAGACTTGTATGAAAAGGTTCTCCTCTATTGTAAGGAAAACAAGGCTTGGGTGACAAGCGGAGAACAACTCACTTCGTGGTGGCAATAAGATGGCCGAAATTAAAATCAAACTTCTCAATAATGAAGAATATGGTATCTGGGATGAAATTGTCGAAAAATCTCCCCAAGCAACTGTAGTACATAAACTAGATTGGCTACAAACCATCGAAAAACATACCCATTCAAAATTGTATTTATTTGTGGGATATTTAGGGAATCAGATAGTTGCAGCGATTCCTTTTTTTTATCGCAAATCCTTTTTTATTAAATCAATATCTTCTCCACCAGGGTCAGAAATGATTCAAAATTTAGGGCCGATAATACCCGGTTATGACATTATAAAACAAGATAAACGAGAATTTTATTTTCGTGAATTTCAAAAAGAACTTGATCGATATATTACTAAAATCATTAAACCAGATAGCATCTCAATAATTACCGCACCGAATTTAATTGATTCACGTCCATATATCTGGAATGATTATATAGTCACTCCAAAGTATAATTATGTAAAAAATATTGAAAATTTAGACATAGTATGGCGAGATTTTAAAAAACAATTACGTAAAAACATTGAAGGGGCAAAATATGCTGGGATTGTTATCGAAGAAGGGAATCTAAAGGATTATAATTTTATAATAGACTCATTATCCAAACGTCTTGATGAGCAGGAGTTAATTTTTCCCTCAAAAAAAGAATACCTAATAGATATTTTTAACAAGTTTTATCCAGATAATATTAAAATCTTTGTCGCAAAAAATTCATACAAACCGATTACCGGGATAATTGTACTGGCCTATAAAGATCGTTTATCTATCTGGATCGGAGCTACACAAACCGAGATAAAAGGAGTGTATCCCGTTGATCTACTCCAATGGAATATTATTGAATGGGGGAATAAACATGGCTACAGATTTTGTGAGATCTTAGGAGCGAATATACCATCAATTAGCTATTTCAAATCAAGATATAATTTTGAGTTGGAGATCTATTACTCCGTTCAGAAATCGCGAGGGGTATTACGGATACTCAATGCGATACGGTCAATTATCAGATAGGGGTTGTGATATGCGGATTCTTCTTATAACGCAAGGGATAATAACACCGAATATAGTGCCACTCTTTCGGTCGCATTATGAAAATCTGGGCATACCAGAGAGTAGTTCTGAGAAGCTCAATCTTATTCCGCCTATAAAAAGCCATCAGAAACCCTGAATTTTTGTTGTCAATTATGTATATTTATGAGTCCGAATCTTGCAATGAGTGATGATTATGAACAAGAAAATTAAGAGGATAATTTATATTCTCTTATCCTTGTATCACCAATTCGATCGGAATGTTTCTGATTATTTGGGTAGCTTATCAGTAAAAAAATATTCACACTCATCAACTATCATACGGAGATTCAAAGATGCCGATTTAAAAAAAGTTTTGGAGATCTTTGAGGCAGGTTTTGGGAATGAAAATTACCATCAAATAATTAAATATTCAAAACAATTCGGGAATACATTGTATGTATATGAGATAAATGGAACAATTGTCGGTTATATTGGGTTTTATGTCCATCAAAAATATGTTGGCTTGAAAAGAGTTCCGGTTGCAATATTATATTCAATTGCAGTGGAGGCATCTTATCGAGGTAAGGGTTATGGGAGTCAATTGTTAAAAGAAAGTATAAAAGAGATGCAAAACAATCCCGTATCCTCCATATACTTATATGTAAATATTAAGAATAATGAGGCTGTATCTCTTTATCAAAAAAATGGATTTGTAATAACTGATACACTAAAAGATATTTGTGGAAAGGGAAATGATTGTTACCAGATGCGTTTGGATCTGAAATGAAGAGTGATCCGTTCAACAAGAAAAGGGCAAGAGGAAAATTGGAGTTAATAACGGATGGCTCTAGATACATCGTATGTTCTAATGGCAAAATTATATATCAATTTCAGTTTGATCTTATAAGTATAGTTTAAAATTTCTTTTTGGATTTTGAATAATTATTATTTGAGGTAGTTATTTGTTGAAGAAGTCTTTCAATAAACCAAAGTGTAAGTATCCCATTACAATTTGGGAAATAATTGTTTTGGGATTGTAGAATTTCTTTAATATTTTGAAATTTTTTAAGCTTGATTTTATCACAATTTATACCGAATAAATAAATTTGGATTTTCTTAAGAAATGGTGTCCTATATACACATATTGATCCAAGATCCGGATGCTTGTAGGTATCTGCTAAATTAATAATTTTTTTTTTAAATTATTTTCAAAAGATAAATTTTTTAAAGTATTACACGAATTATTCGTTAGTAAATTTGTTGTACATTTAATGTTCTTTAATTCCGGGAATTGCGATGCAATTTTCGAATTGTACCATTTTATTAGTAATTTATCTTGGAATTTGACATCAATTGGAACCTTTAAAAAGAAGTCAACTATTTCTCGATCAAATAAGGGAAGTCCCCATGAACATCCGAAAAATTCGTATGCCCGAGCAGAATTTACAATAAATTTTGCTTGCCTTTCGTTAATATTAAAATAATCCAGAGCATTGATATAAGATTCTAATGAATTAATCTCAATTCTTTGAATATTTTTGTTAATTCTCTCTATGAATAACGTTTTAATGTCATTGCAATGATCCAAATTCCATAATGTATAATGCTTATTAAACAATGCTTTTATTGCATTTTTTTGAGAACAACTTTTTTGGGTATAATCCATATTATCTAATAAATGTCCCCGAAATAGATCACCGGAATGGCCGGGTAAAAATAATGAGTTTTTTTGAATTTTATGCTCCGCCAACAATTGATGTACGGCAAAAAAATCCTGGATATGAGGTAATGAAACACAATTGCCAGCGTAATTTAAATATTGTTCCATCAAGGGGGAATTATACTGAGAATAAAGGTCTTCTTTTGAATATTCCGAGAAAAACCACTTGTAATTTAAAGATTCAGCTACACTTTCACTTATTAGAGATTCTTTATTATTTTTATATCCATATGTAAAACAAGTCACGTCATTAAAATTAAGTCTTTTAAACATCGCTGCAATTGTTCTTGAATCCATTCCGCCGCTTAGTGGAATAACAACTTTTTTGTTCAACTTTAATGACAAATTAATATATCTTTTGAATACTCGTAAAAAAACATCATCGAGTTCTGAGATATAATCTGTAACATCGCTTTTCTTAATTCCAGTATTGTATCGATATACAAAATAGGGGTTAACAATAAGTTGGCAGTTTTCCCTATTAAAAGATAAATAATGACCGGGTTTTAATTGTTTAATATCATTCACCAAGGTGTTATCCTCAGTTACAAACCCCGTAACTAACAATTCAGCAAAACTTATTTCCGAATATTTTGATGGTGTGGAAAATTGACAAAGATCGATTTGATCCCTGATGATCAAGGATGAATCTGAAAAACTGAAAAATAATGGGATACTTCGAATCCAATCAACAACAGCAATAACATTGGTCGAAGTCTGAATAACAAGCGCAAAAGAACCATTAAACTTGTAGAAGAGATCCCTAACTGCATCATCATAATTCCTTCGAGTATTTGGAAGAGAAGAAAACAGTGATATGATCTTTAATCCGTTTAGTAAATTATTATTATAGAACAAATTTCCTTTCAGCCAGCATTTGATATTATTTCCCTCAAATTTACTCCAGGGGAAATACTGGTTATCCAGATGTATTTCTGCATTCATTGTTTAAATCCTCCAAGAACTCCCAGAATTTCGTTTTTTAACAGCGGATCCTGCAGAATAACAATTGCATAATAACCAAACGAAACAGCCCCAGCTACAATAAAGAGAATATATGCGGGCATTGCTAATAATTTTACGATAAGTAATGGGATTGCTACCACAAGACCTAGGCAGAAAAACCGGAGGTAATCATTAAGACCTGTTCGATACGGGATGCCGGAAACTCTTAATAGGTACAGGTTCATCCATCCCCAGAAGATGACTCCCGTAGCAGAAAAGAGGATGAGAGCGATAATGGGAAACCCACAAAGGCCTCCGATCACCAGTACAACGACTCGTGATATCAGGATAAGGAGATTAAATGTGAGATCTACGGGCTGTCTTTCAAGCACTGAAAATATTGTCGATAAGGGGGATGCGATAAAAACGAATAATACCCAGGGAGCAAGAATCCCTGCATATTCTCCTGCCGCGTACCATTGGGATCCAAGAACGAAACTGAAGAGGTCTGTTCCAATAATGATGAGAATAAACATCGGGAACATTCCAATAGAAACGAGTCGTTGTTGAATTTCCCGGACAATATTCCTTATACTGCCCGTCCGGTTTTTTTCTTCAGATGCTTTCTGGAAAAAAACCTGCGATGTTGCAGTTCCGATAAGTCCCACCGGTAAAAAAACAACCATATTTGCAAGTGCATAGTAACCAACAATAGTCGGGTCGAAAAAAAATACAAGAATGATTGGTGTGATCTGGGTTGAGAGGGTATTTGCAGTCGTTGACCAAGATGTAAAAATTGGAAATCGTTTATACCTTATGGCAAGATCCTTAATCCGCTTCCAAGTAACTGCCTTGAAAAGAAATATATCTTCTTTAATCTGTCGAAAAAATGCTATGAGTGATGCAATATATCCTACAATCAATCCGGCAATAAGTCCAAATGAGGATGTGAAATACAATCCAATGCCAATCTGCACAGTTTTACTTGAAACAGAATTTGCGACCTGAGCTGTCAAGATAAGCCCAAATTGCTTTCTTCGTGCGATCCAGTAGGTCAGAACAGAGAAAAGAGCGGTTAAAAAGACGACAAGCGGGAGAAAAACAAGGTACTGCGAAAGTCCCGGAGCATTGAGAAGATTTCCAATGGAAGCAGAGAAAATAATAAAAATAATTCCGCTTATGATTGAAAATATTGCTATAAGAATAACACAAAGAACTACAATATTTGCTGAGTCGTCGTCATCTTTGGGAAGCATGATTGCCAGCTGATATGAGAGACAAGCAAAAATTGCAAGAATACTTGATATCGATAAAAATAACTGAAAAATTCCAAAAGCCCCGGGTGAATACAGGCGGGTTATAACAGGGATTAATAAAATCCCGATAATCTGGGCGATAACACTCCCGGAAACCAGTTTGAAGACGTTCGTAAAAAAAGCAGACATTTGTATGTGATTGCATTAATGCATCAAAACATAAAAGAATTTGGTAATTGTGGGTAGTGTGCATATAAAGCTGTAAAATTGAAGACACCCTGTATCCACTCTAAATTGGCAATGGAGGAATACAGGGCAATGAATAGTAAAG
>CAZQSR010000113.1:0-7070 GCA_964596145.1 uncultured Ignavibacteriaceae bacterium | reverse complement strand
TGCGTAAAAGCAAAACCAGCATGTAAACACTTCTATATAAACATTACGCTTAAGGGTTCTGTGTAAAACTCGTTTGGGAAAAATAGGTTGGGAAAGTTAAGTTGGTTGTTTAATACCCTCTCCTCATTTTTCAAATTTTATTAGTTCTGCATTCTGGCACAATACAAATAATTCTTTTTGATTCAATTCTTGCCTGGCAATCTCTGTGAAACTTTTTAACCAATTGCAATTATCAAAGGTATCCTCAACAAATAATTCTACGCAAAACAATTCATCTTCATATGTCTTTTTTGAAGCCTGGTCTAACCATTTCCCTTGTATTATAGGTAATGTTGCATGAGGATTTATAGAATATGAACCAAATTTTTTTTCAATTCCTTTAGTTATAGTTAAAATTTTTTCACTTTCGATTTCCTTTCCGTTATTATATTTCTTTGGTATAAAAAGACGATAAAGTTTCAAAAATATCGCCCACTATTTAACTATGATATCAATATTCTCGTTTTGTATTTTTTTTATTGTTTCTTTACTGTTTTCTTGAATGATAAATTTTCTATTTGGTAAGCCAGTAAACTTACCATTTTTCAATAAAATTTCAAAAACGGAGGCAACATCTTTTTTTCTTTTAACTTGAATTAATACCATTTATTTATTTGCCTCCATATACTAATATATTAATTTCGTTATATATAAAAGTTCCGTATCCATCTCTCACTCTCGCCACTTTCTCTAGCCCCTTGTGCCTCTTTCCCAGAGTATTTAGTTATTTATAATACTTGTCAAAAGAAAAAAAAAGAAAATTAGGGTATTATTGATTGTTTTCTTTGTACCTCTTGTACGCTAATGATGTTTTCATGAGGGAAACCCATTTGTTATCTCCATCAACCGTTATCCCTGCTTTCTCCGAGGGAGTCATACCATTAAGGCTCTCATGTGGCTTAATGTAATTGTAGAACAATCTGTGTCCCTCTACGATGGGTGTTTCATCGGTCTTTAAAGCCCTCATAATCTTCTCTCGCTGCCGAATCGTACCATGAAGTCTCTCTACGTGGTTGTTGTTCGGATGGTGCTGTAAGCCCACGTTCCATAGGTGTTCGGTCTCATGGTAGTTGGTCGGGAACTCCTTGTTTACCGCATGTCTATAGGCTTGTAATCCATCCGTGACAAGGTACTTGGGTGTCCGTCCACCGCTTATCTGTTTTGCTCGTTGAAAGACCATACGGGCATCCCTTGTTTTCCTCTCTGTTGATACTACGCTTGCCAGTTGGAAACGAGTACGTTCATCCATCACGTTCCAAAGGTATTCCCAACTACCGTGAACATTCACCATCATTTCATCGGTGTGCCAGACATCGCCAACATCAGGAGTAATGGTTTCAACATAGTTGTTCATGATACCGATGTATTTCTTTATCCAGTTGTACACGCTTTTATATGATACATCCAGATCGTAGAACTGTCGTAGGTGGTGGCTAATTTTCCGAAGGGATAAACCCTGGAAATAAAGATCAAGGGTAAGAGCTATGATTTTAGGGTTGTATTTCATGTTCTCAAAGTCGATGTTATCGACAAAGCAGCGTTTACAATCCTTGCAGATGTAGTTCTGTTTTTTGTTCTTTTTACCGTATTTGGTTATGTTAAGGCTATGGCAGAATTTACAGGAAACCTCAGGGAGTTTCTTTGAAATCCCGATGGTTTGTTTTACATGGAGATTCACTTGTTCAAACCTGGTACGTAGGTTTTTCCATATTTTGACTGCACAGATATGTTTGCATTCCACACCCCGTTTTTGGTAATCGGGGCATGTGCATTTCCAGTGTCGTTGGAATACGTTTACTTGGTATGTTCCGCATCCGCTTTGACTTGGCACTATCCATGTATGATTGTTTATTTCTTCTGGTTGGAATCCCTCTTCAAGGAGGGTCATTCCACGGGCTTTTCTTGCGTTAATCATTTCCTTAATATCTATCTTATCTACCATTTTACGAGTCACCACTATTAGATATGTGTATCAGGTATATAAACATATCTACGTATATTTATATACTTATATGCTCATGTGCATATATATTTATAAAAAGGTAATTAAATGATGAATGGATTACAGTATCAAACAAGGGACAAGGGAGAGACAACAGTGGGGAAAACAAACAGGACGATTAGCGTAGATGATGACCTGTGGAATGATTTTTGTTCGATTATTGTCAAGAGACAAGGGAACCGCCAAATCAGTAATGTCATTGAAGAATTAATTAAGGATTATATTAAGAAAAACGGGGGGATGCACAAATGAAAGGTGGAAAAAAAAGGGAAGCACTTACTGTAACACGTTTAATTAATGAAGTATTAGTATCTCAATTAAGCATACCATTAAGACAAATTGTAAATGATACAACTTTCGAGAAATATACTGGTTCAAAAAGACCAGATGTATTAATTTCAGAATTTGAATACGATGGTACAAATGACGATCAATATATTAAAAATCTTGTAGCATATGCTGAAGTGAAGGATAATTGTTCTGTTGATGATGCTGATTGGAAAGATGGGATTAACCAGGGAAAAATAAAATCAAAAAGATTACAGTTACCATTTTTCATCGTGACCAATTGTAAAACATCTATCTTTTATAATAGGAAAACTGGACAGGAGATAACATTAAATAAGAACCCTATACGAGAATTTCAAACAATTGATATTTTAAGACTGTTAAAGAACAAGCTTAAAAAAAATCCAAATTTAAACGATATAAAAACAAACGTTGATTCTATTTCTACAATTTCAGAAGCGATATTTAATAAAAAAATCTGGGAACTCAAAACAATATATCGAGGGATAAACTTTAAAAATAATCAAGAGAAAATAGATTTTACTATCGGTTTTGTATCATTGGAATTTTTTGAAGAAAAAGCACGGATAGAAAATACGCTCGATAACTCACAAATTTATTGGTCAGATTGCTTTGATGAGTATTCCGAAAAAATAGTGGCAAATTTATCTAAATATATTAACAGATTAGAATCAGAAACGCAGTTCGGTGAATTTAAAAAATTAATGGAGTCGGTAAGATTACTAATTACTGGAGAAAGCGGCGAAAAACCGCTTGTTGATAAAGAAGATGTAAAAAGAATTTACGAAGTCATTGATTCGATGAGACCACTTCATGGTTGTGGATTTGATTTATTTGGGGCGGTATATGAAGGTTTTGCATCATCAAAAGAAAAAAAAGAATTTGGAGAATATTTTACCCGAAGACATTATGCCCATATTTTAGCCAAATTATTATTAAAAAACGAAAAATATTATAACGCTAGTAAAAAGTTTAAGATTTTTGATCCAGCATGCGGAACAGGAGGATTTCTTACCGAGAGCTATAAAATATTAATAAATAATTATGAATCAACAAAAACATTAGATAAACAATCCAAGAACTTTCTAGAAAAAGAATGCTTTTATGGTATTGATGTGAGAGAGGATAATATATCAAGAACAAAACTAAATATGTTTTTAGTTGGCGACGGACATACAAATATGTTTCGAGAAGATTCATTAAAATATAATTTTAATGATGAAAAATATGATTATATTATAACAAATCCACCTTATGGTAACGGCACAGTTAAGGCAGAAACAACCAGTATCTCTACAACAAGGACAGAATTTGCCTTTTTATGTAAAATTATAAAACTATTAAAAATTGGAAGTACCGCTTGTGTAATTACTCCCGATGGAGTCCTTGAAAATCCTTCGTATGCTTCTTTCAGAAAAGAAATCCTTGAAAAATGCGATATTAACGCTATTTTGTCATTACCAAAATTTGCGTTTGCTCCATACACAAAAGAAAAAACATACGCATTTTTTTTCACAAAACGGAGCATAAAAATCACTAAAATACAAAACGAACCAATTTGGATGTATATAATTGATAATGATGGCTTAGCAAATTCTGATAAAAGGTTTCCAACAAAGTTGAGGAATAATCGTAATGGATGGTTGCATGATGAAATTTCAGGATGGGTGAGTACAGACGGAGATGAGATGCCAGGTATTCTAGAAGAGCGGTGGATGAAATTTGATGATCTGAAAACCAAAGGAACCGAATGGATTGATGAAAAAGGAATCAAAAGAAAATTAAAAAAAGGCGGTTTCATCTCAATCAGTAAAATTCTCAGTGATAAATATATCACTCTATTGCCCGAATATTATCTTAGACCATACGAACCAAAATATATTACTTTACAAGAAATTGATAATGAACTAAAAATTATCCAAAAAGAAATACTTTCATTAGGTATAAAATGAAAACGAAAATCGCTTCAATTTTTAAAATGATATATTACCATCAAATAACAGATGAAGAGTTGTATAAATCAAAAGGTAATTTTCCAGTATTTACAGCAAAAAATGAAATTAAAGGATATTGGAATAAAAAAATGATTGAAGAGGAAGATATTCCATGTATTAGTTATCCTGTTAAGGGAAATCAAGATGGATATGCATTTGTTCAGAATGAAATATTTGATGCGAACAATACTGCAGTTTTAATTCCATACCCAGAATGGAGAGAGAAAATTAATTTAGAATGGATCACCTATAAGTTACGAACTCTATTTTTACAAGTTCAAATAAGCAAAGAAGGAGTCAGTTATATAAATAAAGAAATCGTAGAAGAATATGAGATAGATATTCCAGATGAAAAATTACAACTTAGAGAGTTAAATTATTATAGAAAATTAAATAATTTACGCTTAAAGTTTGAAGATATAGAAAATAAAATAAATACATTTAAAAATAAAAATTTAATTTTAAATAATCTACCAGATAATGAGATAATTTTGTCAGAAATAATGGATTATGTTAGTAGGAATGATGAATTATCAGAAGAGGGATTATATACAAGAAGTCAAGGAATTGAAAAAGTTAAAAAGAAAATAACAGTTATTTCTGGCTCTACAGATGATTCTTATGGAGAAATTCCTTTTGATTCTACTATTCATTCAATAAACAATAGACCGTGTTTACAGGTGATAACAAGAGGGAGAGCAGGGAATCTACGATTCCTTCCATGCGGAAATTATGCAACGAATACTAATTCATTGTTACTACTAATAAAAGAAAAAAAATTAGACGAGTTGAACATTAAAAATATTGAAGGAGAATCAATATATTTGAAATTTTTAGAGGTTTTTCTACAGCCTTTTTTTTCAGAATATTGTTCAAGTGCAGACCTGTCAGTATTTCCTCTAACCGATGCAATAAAAGAAATTAGTATTCCTTTATTTAGATATTCTGATAGAATGAAAAATATTGTAAAAAAATATGATTTATTTGATACATATAGAGTAATATGTATTAAAGAATTAAATAGGATAAATGAGTTATTTTCTAAGGAATTGGTTATTTAATTAGTCTCCCCTTTTTTATTCTTGGATATCATCCAAACTTGATATAATGAGGGTTAATATCTCGATCAATTTTTTTCCATCGAAATTGTTTGTATCAGATATTGCAACTTCAGAACCAGATGGGTTTTTTTCATTATATTTATATTCAATTGTTATTGTTCCTTCAATCATAAGATACTCCGCATTTATTGTTTTTGGTCTCCCCTTTTTTGGTAGAAAACTCGTTCCTGTTAGAAGTCTCCTACGTATTTGCGTAGTTGGTGACTCGCAAAATAAAGGGGAGACCATTATTAGTTATCATCTGTGTTCTTAAAACAGTTTGTAAAACTAAAATACACAAAAAATACGATAGATTATTTTCATAAAATAATTAAACATGCATTCGTTTTCTTAGACTATGTTTCTGGATATTTCAAATTATAAAACATTAAACGAATTTTTTGGTGATATAATTAGTAAAATGAAGAATGATTCTTTAAGAAATCTTTTAACAGAGGGATATGAAAATCCCTTAATTCAGTTAGATGAAATGTTTGAAATATTGAAAAAAAATACGAATGTAAAAGAATTAATTAAAGAATATAAAACAAAATATATCACAGATATTAATAGATTTGATTCGTTGATTTCTGAGATAAGAGCGGGTTTCTTTTTATTAAAAAATGGATTTCCCGTTCAATTTCTCAATACCGAGGATGATAAAACACCCGATATTAAAACTAAAATACTAAATAGATATGCATTTGTTGAAGTGAAAAGAATTAGTCAAAAAAAATCATTTTATGAAGGATCAATTGATAAAGAATTAAAATCCAAAAAAATAAATTTTGATTTAGATGTTTATATCCAAAAAAGATTTTATAAAGCTTCAGATATTGCTGAGGCATTAATTAATAACTTACCTCCTTCAGAAAAAATTACAGAAGAATTTGTTGAATATGATTTTCCTTATGGTCAATTTAATATAAAAAAAACAAAGGGAAAACCTATTTACTATGCAATGATTTCAGAAACGGTACCAGCAGAAAAATCATCTATTTACGACCATGAAGATGCTAATATTTCAAGAGAACAATTGAATGAGACAGTTCTCAGTGATCTAGAAGAGGGTATAATTCAATTAATTTCATATGCAAAAAAAGATGAATTATGTTTCATATTATTAGATAATCATGATGCTTTTAATTACTCTCATTTTGAACTCGAAGAATTGTTGTACAATGGGGGAGAAATCATAGTATATGGGAAGAAAATCGAATATCCATATAAAATTATTCCAAAGGCTTTAGAATCTAAAAAACATGGTTGGAATCTATTATTAGCTGACCTTCTATATGACCCTCCAAAATTAGATTATTCATCCAAAAATGATAGAGGTTGGTTTGATTATTCACCAGATGCACAACATCTTAATGGTGTTTTTTACCTTGAAGGAGGGGATTTTAAGTATCGATATTCAACTTGTATGTTGAATCCTTTTGTAGAAAATAATAGGAATTATCCCACTCTTGAAAAAATGGATTATTACAAACGAGGAAAAAATAAATAAACTTCTATTACCAACCTATATTTCCCAAATTAAATTTCCCACACTCAGATTACACAGAACCCGCTTAAGGCAGTAGTTCCGAAAGTTCCTACCAAGGACCAACAAACCGTAAAAAT
>CAZQSR010000112.1:0-7121 GCA_964596145.1 uncultured Ignavibacteriaceae bacterium | reverse complement strand
AACATGGGGCGTCGGTCTTAAATTTATAATTACATCTCCTGATTTACCAACAACTGGTAAACTCGTACTCAATACATTCAAACCTTTCAGTCATACTGATGTATTTCAATTTTCCACGCAAGGTGCAAAAATCAATACAGATGCAGCTAAAAATGAGATGGATAGAATAAAAGTTGTTCCGAATCCTTATGTTGTAACACACGAAGGAGAACCACGTTTATCCAGTACTCAATCAAGTGGAAGAGGAGAAAGACAGATAAGATTTACACATGTTCCTCCGGGTTCAAAGATTTCCATTTTCACAGTTCGCGGAGATTTAATTAAAACACTTTCGCATGATAACATTTATGTTGGAGATGTTTATTGGAATTTACGCACTGAAGAAAATCTTGATGCAGCATATGGAGTATATGTCTTTGTAGTTGAAGCTCCGGGCATCGGAACAAAAACCGGCAAATTCGCTTTAATTAAATAATGGAGAAAGTGAAGATGAAAAAGATTATTTTTATTTGTATTGTCCTGTTTATTCAGGTTTCACTTTTAAGCCAAACCAAAGTTGGTTCAACTGCTGCACCTTTTCTTAACATTGGAATTGGTCCAAGAGCTATTTCGATGGGAGGTGCATTTATTGCTACTGCTAATGATCTCTCCTCAATTTACTGGAATCCGGCAGGTTTATCCAGATTAGAAAATAATACTGCAATGTTTACTCATAGTCAATGGTTTGCAGATATTAGTTATAACTGGGCGGGTGCTGCATTAAATCTTAATGGTATGGGCTCGATTGGTTTGAGTCTAACATATCTGAATTACGGAGATATGGAAGTTACAACTTTAAGAGAGCCTGATGGTACCGGTGAAATGTTTTCTGCAAAAGATATTTCACTTGCTCTTACTTATGCATATAATCTGACGGATAGATTTTCAATTGGAGCAAATGTGAAATATGTAAATCAGAAAATATGGAATTCATCAGCTTCTGCCATTGCTTTTGATATTGGGACCTTATTTCTTTCTGATATTTATGGATTAAGAATTGGCGCAACAATATCGAACTTTGGCACAGATATGAAACTTGATGGAAAAGACCTTTTAGTGCTTTATGATATAGACCAAACAAAATATGGAAATAATGACCAGATATTAGCCAAACTTAATACCGATGCATATCCATTACCGCTTATTTTCAAAGTTGGAGTCGCTATGGATGTAATTGACACGGATGTTCATAAATTAACCCTTGGGGTTGATGCTCTTCATCCAAATGATAACGCAGAAAGTATTAATGTTGGACTTGAATATTCTTTCAATGAAAATTTCTATATTAGGGGCGGGTATAAAAATCTTCTTTTGAAAAATTCAGAAGAAGGATTAACTTTGGGGGCAGGAGTGAATTATGATTTTGCTCCCGGACTAGGAATCTTTTTTGATTATGCTTACCAGGATTTTGGTTTGCTTGAAAAAACGCAGCATTTTGCGATAGGAATTAAATTTTGATCTTAATTAAATTCTATAAAAAATAGAAAGGATACATTATGAAAAAGCTTTCAGCTTTACTTTTAATTGTTTTGTTTGCAGGTATGACTTATGCTCAGAACGTAACATTCAAATGCAATATGAATGTTCAGATTTTGAAAAATAAGTTTGCTATTGCAACCGATACACTTTACGTCAGCGGTTCTTTTAACGGTTGGGGAGAAACCACCAAATTAGTTAAGGGCACTTCTGATTCGATTTATTCTGTTACGGTAAATAATGCTGGTAACATAGGCGACACTATCGAATTCAAGTTCAGATACAAAAAAGCAGGGAACTTTACCTGGGAAACAGTTTCAAACAGGAAATTTAAACTTGTTTCGGGAACAGGTGTATTCCAGGCATATTTCGATAACGACAGCGTTTATAAACCGACATATAATTTCTCTGTAACATTTGAATGTAATATGGAATTAGAAATACTTTCTGGCCGCTTTAATGCCTCTACAGATACTGCTTCTGTTAATGGTTCATTTAATGGCTGGACAGCTAAAGTTGACAGATTAATTCCAAGAACCACAAATACAAATCTTTACTACAAAGTTGTAACTATCACAGCTTCAGTTGGAGATACAATCGAATATAAATATTGGTATACTCCAAATAACTGGGAAAGCATAGACAACAGGAAGTATGGATTTAAAACTGCAGATATTACTAATGGTGTTACTTTAACTGGAAGTTTCAACAATGGTAGTTTAGCAAATGTTATTAATCAACCTTGTACAGTTAAATTTACTGTTAATACTAATGGTGCAAAATCAAGTGTTAATGGAAATCTTTTTACAACAGTCAGGACAGTTCACGTTGCTGGTAGTTCTACACCATTACAGTGGCCTGCTGGCGGTTGGCCAAATGAAGACAGTACAAAGATGATTAAATTATACGATGATGGAACAAATGGTGACGTTACTCCTAATGATAAAATTTTCTCGAGAAACATTACCTTTGCTGCATACACAGTTCTTAGCGTTCAATATAAATATGCTATAAACTGGGGCGGAACTGATAACCAGGGTGGAAATGACAATGAAGCTGGCTTTGCACAGAATCATACATTAGTAATGAAGACCAAAATGACTGGATGCACAACTGTTGATACGTTTGGTGTTATGAAGGTTTCTAACCTTATTAACCTTACAGATGTTCTTGAAAATTTAGGTTTAGCTCCTCAAAAGTTTGAACTTGATCAGAACTATCCTAATCCTTTTAATCCATCTACAACTATTCGTTTCAGTGTTCCTCAGACAGGTGTTGTTTCTTTGAAACTGTATGATGTACTTGGAAAAGAAGTTGCTTCATTGGTTAATGAACAAAAAGATGCTGGAGTGTATAATTATACTCTTGATGCTTCCAAGTTGAACAGTGGTGTTTATTTCTATACATTGTCTGTTAACAACAACAGTGCAACAAGAAAAATGTTACTCTTAAAGTAATTTAATTATTTTGTTAACAAGCCAGCTTGAAATATAGCTGGCTTTTTTTTTATCTTTAAAGCAATAGAAATTATTTTATATGTCAAGATATTCTTTAATCAAAATATTTGTAATTGTTTTCATCTTAATAGTTCCTGATGAATTATTTCCACAAAAAGACAGCAATGTTGTTGCATCGATTGGGAAATATAAAATTACAGCTGCGCAGTTTAAAGAGCTTGCTGATATTACTTATTTAAGAAACAGAACTTTAAGAGGGGCTGAAGAACAAGTAAAAAAAGAATTTCTTCACACGTTAATAGCAAATAAGTTATTTGCTATTGAAGCTGAATACCTTAGACTTGATACATTAGAAACTGTGAACTATTCAATTAAAGAATATGAAAAAATGTTTGTTAGAGATGCTTTGTTTAATAAAGAGATTCAATCGGAGGCTAAGAAGACAGCTAATATATTGACGGATAAATATCTTCAGATTTCTGCAAACTTAAAAGTAAACTTCATCTCTTCGCAGTCTGAAAAAGAAATAAATAATATTTATTCATTGCTCCAGAAAAAAGTAAACTTTGATACACTCTTTTTAGAAATATATAAAAAAAATCCGAAAAAAAATTTTTTACAAGTAGAGATTGGTACATTTGATGAAGAAGCAGAGAATATTTTATTCGCGACAAAAGTAAATCATTTTACGCCACCAATTAAAATTGAAAATACTTATTATATTTTTCATATCATTTCCAGAGAAATACCATCTTTTGCCAAGAACGATGGTTGGGAAAGCGAACTGAAAAGATTAAACAAAATTGCTTTAGATCGAGCTGTATTTAAAAAATATAAGGAGTATACAAGTAAATTTTTTATAGGCAAAAAAATAGAGGCTAATGGGGTTTTATTGAAGATGATAGCAGGAGATTTGTATACTTTATTGAAAAACAAATATTCAACAAACCTGCTACCAAAAAATGAAAAATATTTTTTAAAGTATGAAGAATTAAATGAACTTATCCATCAATTAAATCCTGATAGTCTTTCAAGTGTATTAATTTATCTTGGACAGAATAAAATTACTCTTAGAAATTTTCTTCAGCATTTATATTTTGAAAAATTTTTTATAACAAAAATAGATTATAAAAATATACTCTTCTATCTTAATAAAAGCGTTAAAGATTTTATTGAACTTGAATTACTTGCAGAAGAAGGTTACAGAGAGGGACTTCATAAATCGAAAGAAGTAATGGAATCTCTTCAACCTTGGCGGGAATATTTATTGTCTCAAGCCTATCAGAATTGTTTTAATGACTCTGGAAAAGTCTCTGAAACTGAAATTTTTTATGAATATCAAAAAATAATGAATCGAAAAAAATATGCCTCTGAAGTAAAAATAAATAAAATTTTAGTTGACAGTCTCGATAAAATTCCGTTAATTTTGGATGAGCTTAAAAATGGAACTGAATTTTATGAGCTTATGAAAAAATATTCAATTGATTCTGCGGATTTAAATAAAAATCCTGGATATGAAAATATTTTTTCTCTTGGTGAGGTTGGAAGAATTATAATGAATATGAGTGTGGGGGAAGTTTATGGTCCTCTAAGTGTTGATGCGGGTTATATAATCATTAAATTGGTTGATAAAAAAGAAGCTGATACAACCGTATTAAATTATGAAACTATGAAAGATAAATTAATTAAAGATTTATCTTTTAATAAAATGAGAAATTCATTAGTAAATACAACTGTAAAACTTGCTGAGAAATATCATGTTGAGATAAACTACACAGCTCTAAAGAATGTAGTTCTTCAAAATATGAATACAGTGGTCTACAGGTTTTTAGGATTCGGTGGAAGACAAATTGCAGCACCTTTTCTTAATCCTTTTGAAGAATGGGTTGAACCTTATTTTGAAAGGAAGAAAGAGTTGCCGTAACTAATTCCTCCATAATTAAAAGAGGATGCTATGCAAACACAAGTAGAACTAACGTTGCTTCCGCATGAAGCTTTTAATAATGATACTGTTAAATCTTTAGTATCACAAAAATTAAATCTTGATCCCTCCATTATCAATGCGATAAAACCGATTCGTCGCTCAATTGACGCTCGTCCAACAGACGTAGTCTATACTATCATGTACAATGTTTACATTACTGAGGAACCCCAACCCTTATCTGCTTCATTCTATAAGTATGAACCTGTAAAAGGAGATAAAAAAGTAATTATAGTTGGGAATGGTCCGGCGGGAATTTTTGCAGCTTTCAGACTGATTGAACTGGGCATTAAGCCAATAATCATTGAAAGAGGGAAGGATGTTATTACCAGAAGAAGAGATATTCGTGCAATACAACAAGATCACTTTGTTAATCCTGATTCAAATTATTGTTTTGGTGAAGGCGGAGCAGGGACTTACAGTGATGGAAAACTTTATACCCGTGCAACAAAAAGAGGAGATCTAAGAAAAGTATTAACACTCTTTGTTCAACACGGAGCTCCGGAAGATGTTTTAATTGATACTCATCCTCATATCGGTTCAAACAAACTTCCACAAATTATTTCAAACATGAATAAGACAATCATTAATTGCGGAGGTGAAGTTCATTTCAATTCTAAAGTAACTGACTTTATTATTAAAGATAATATCTGCAAAGGTGTAATAGTAAATAACAATAATGAATTTACTGCTGATTCTGTAATTCTTGCAGCCGGACACTCTGCCCGCGATATTTATTACTTGCTTCATACAAAGAAAATTTTTATGGAACCAAAACCGTTTGCAATGGGAGTTCGTATTGAGCATCCGCAAGCATTAATAAATGAGATTCAATATCATACTAAAGAAAAAAATCCATTTCTTCCCTCAGCATCGTATAATGTTTCTGCTCAAATAAACAGGCGAGGAGTATTTTCGTTTTGTATGTGTCCCGGTGGTATAATTGTTCCAGCCGCTACTGAACCTGGTGAACTTGTTGTTAATGGTATGTCCTTATCACGAAGAAATTCTCCATTTGCAAATGCAGGTTTTGTAGTTGCTATTGAAGTTGAAGATATGGCCAAATATGAAAAATATGGACCATTCGCAGGATTGAAATTTCAACAGGAATTAGAAAAAATGGCATTTGAAGCTGGTGGCAAAACTCAGACTGCACCTGCACAAAGAGTGACAGATTTTATTGCAAATAAATTATCTGAATCGCTTCCAAAATGTTCTTACATACCGGGAGTCAGACCTGCACCGCTTCATTTATTGCTGCCAAGTCATATCAGCCAAAGAATGAAATTCGGTTTACAGGAAATTGATGCAAATTTTAAAGGATACATTACTTCAGAAGCACAAATACTTGGAGTTGAATCAAGGACAAGTTCACCCGTTAGAATAACAAGGAATAAATATACATATCAGCATGTGCAGATTGAAAAATTATTCCCGGCAGGTGAAGGCGCTGGTTATGCGGGTGGAATCGTTTCTGCTTCAATGGATGGAGAGAATGTGGCTAATGCGGTGGCTTATAGTTTAAAATAAAAAAGTCAGCATAAATGCTGACCCTAAAAAACTAAAAAGAAATTTACTTAACTCTTTCTACGTAATCACCAGTTCGGGTATCAATTTTTAATACATCTCCTTCATTAACAAAAAGGGGAACCATCACTGTTGCTCCTGTTTCAACGGTTGCAGGTTTCAAAGTATTGGAGACAGTATCTCCTTTCATACCAGGTTCTGTTTGAGTTACAGCAAGATTAACAAAGATTGGAAGTTCAATTGCAACTATCTTTGTCCCATCAAAAAGAATGTCAATATTTGTATTCTCTTTTAAAAATTTTTCACCTTCACCAATTAATTCAGGCATAATATTCATTTGTTCATAAGTATCATTATCCATAACGACATAGTCTTGTCCATCTTTATATAAGTACTGAAACGTTTTTCTTTCAACACGAACAGAATCAATTGTTTCACCGGATCTGAAACGGTTTTCAAGAACTCTGCCTGTTTTCATATTTTTCATTTTTGCACGAACAAAAGCACGCCAGTTCCCCGGATTAACATGTTGAAATTCAACTATTGTCCATAACTCACCATTATATCTGATTACCATTCCGGGTCTGAAATCTGCAGTCGTTGCCATTAAATTACTCCAAAAAATTAAAAAAAATCATGCA
>CAZQSR010000111.1:0-7138 GCA_964596145.1 uncultured Ignavibacteriaceae bacterium | reverse complement strand
GAATTCACTATTAAGCATAAGATTAGCTGTTCCAATCAACATATGAAATATTCCTTCTCTTGCTTCCCGTTCATTCATTCCAAAAGATTTTGCAAGTTCAAATAATTTTTTATATTGAAATTGAAAATATGTCGGACCCATCGCTGTAATTAAAGCATAGGCTTCTAATTTATTTTCTTCAGCCTCAAACCATTTTCCAAAGTTTTCAAATAGTTCGAAAACAATGTTTTTTTCATCGGAAGGAAAATTTTTAGAGAAAGATAGGGGATTATATCCAAGACCAATCATCGTTGGTGAATTAGGAATTGAACGAACAATTTTTTTATGTCCATTTAAGTGATTTGACATTTTTTCAATAGTAATCTTTGGTGCTAAAGAAATTAAAATAGTTTTTTCACTAATGGTATTTTTTATTTCTTCGAGTACTTGCATAAAAACAGGTGGATGCAATGCGATGAAGATAATGTCTCTTTTTGCAGGAATATTATTTTCTGTAGTTGTTTCAACATTAGATGATTTGTAAAAAGATAGCAATTCTTCGTTACAATCACTCACGCAAAAATCCGAATATTTCTCATCTTTTAATAAACGTCGAAAGAAAATCTTAGTTATTCTGCCACCACCAATGAAGCCTATAGATGTTTTTTCCATTTAAATCCTCAAAATATTTGATTGTTATCGCTGATTTTTTTATTAACAAAATAAATTATTCCAATAAAAAGAGCTGCGGCAGGAAGAATCACCAACCATTTATTTAATTCAAGTTGAAGGAAAATATTTCCATTTATCTCAGAAGATAAAAATGTTTCTTTAATGGTTTTGATGGTTAGTGCATATATAAAAATTCCAAATGCCATACCAAAGAATGCAAAGATAGCTTCTTTCTTTCCTTCTCCAATTCTAGCGACCATTGTACCGGGACAATAACCAAGCATTCCCATTCCTGTTCCAAATAATAAACCCCCAACTAGTTTTCCCCAATCAAGATTTTTAGGAACAACTTTTAATAAACCTAAATCTCCGAATAAATGGAACAAAATTAAAGAAGAAGTTACCGCGGTTAACATAAACTTAAGAATTTTAAAATCTTTTAATAAAAGCATTCCTATTACTCTTGGATATTTTGTTATACCGGTTTTAGAAATAATAAATCCAAAGAGGAATCCAACAATTAAGCCGAAAAGAATATTAATTGTTATCATTGTTCGCTCCTATTTTAGGATAAAGAATTTTTGCAACTAAAATTCCCGCAGCAAAAAACGAAGCACCGGCAACTATGCTACCCAATGAAAGATGTGCCCAACCTTGAAGAATATTTCCTGTTGTACAACCACTTGATAATGCAGCACCATAACCCAACAAAATGCTTCCGGCAAAAACAAATAAATATCTTTTTATTGGTTTTTTACCATGGTATTTTTCCCAAACTGCAGGAATGTTTTCAACAGAAAAAGTGCCCGATGTTTTTGTTGCAGTATAACCGCCTAATATTAGGCCTATTAAAATAAAAAATTCTATAAATGCATCAGGCTTTTCAGTATATCTTTTTATTACCGGATTATTATTTAACGCTTCGAACAAAGAGCCAAATTTTCCGGCAATAAAACCAAATCCTGCTGTTATACCAAAAGGGTAGTTCCTTTCAGCAATTGCTGCAAAAATAAAATATGTAGCAACAGACAAAAGAGAAACGAGTATTCCTCCTTTAAACCAATGCCATTCGTTTGAATTATCCAATTTATTTTCTCCTGTTATTTGAAATAAAAAATTAGTCTTTTGCCAGTTCATTCATTAACCACTGAGTTAAAGTTGATTTTGTAGGCAATTTACCACTGTGAATTACTCTTTCATTTACAACCAAACCAGGGGTTATCATTATTCCAAAGTTCATAATTTCATTAAAATCAGTTACCTTTTCTATTTCTGCATCAATGCTGTTTTCGGTAACAACTTCTCTGCATAGCTTTTCAAGATTTATACAGTTTGCACAACCCGAGCCAAGAACTTTAATTTTCAACATAGTCTTATCCTTTCTGAATTTTATTTTTTTATTTCATTTACATAGAAGTTGAAAAAATCATTTTTTATTTCATCTCTCACTTTTCTAAAAACTGCAAGAACCTCTTCTTCCGAGCCTTCTGCCTCCGCGGGGTCTTCAAATCCAATGTGCAGTCGCTTAAGTACTTTTCCCGAAAAAACAGGACAGGTTTCTTTGGCATTATCACAAACGGTAATAACATAGTCAAATGATTCGCCCAGGAAACTGGAAACATCCTTCGGTTTATTTGAAGATATATCAATTCCAATTTCTTTCATTACCCTGATGGCATGCGAACTGACTTTATAAGCCGGATTCGTTCCAGCGCTAAAAACTTCGAGCTTATTATCAAATGATTTTAAAAATCCTTCTGCCATCTGGCTGCGGCAGGAATTGCCTGTACACAAAATTAATATTTTCATATTGACCTCTTTCTGTTTCGTTATTTATCGAATTGTTTTTAAGTACAACAAA
Organism: uncultured Ignavibacteriaceae bacterium; assembly: GCA_964596145.1. Lineage (GTDB taxonomy): Bacteria > Bacteroidota > Ignavibacteria > Ignavibacteriales > Ignavibacteriaceae > CAZHVS01. Next base: position 4,626 of record CAZQSR010000111.1, on the reverse strand, counting down.
GATTTTTTCTGTCAACCGTTTTTAAATTTTCCTTGTCTTTTTTTATTTGCTCGTCAGAATCTATTAAGATATTAAGCAAAGAAAGATTAGAGGCGATCAATGGATTATCGGAACGAGAGTTAATCATATAATTAACCCACTTGCCTTCTTTATATTCAACAATAAAGCCTGCTTCTTTAAGTATGCTTAGATGTTTTGATACAGTTGAAGTTGCAAGCTTTAACATTGCAGTGATTTCACAGACGCACAGATTTTTTTCTTTTAACATTCTTAATATGCGAATGCGGTTGATGTCAGATAGAGCTTTATAGATTTTTTGCTGTTGTTTTAACATAATACATTTCGTTATTTAACGAAACATAATGGTTTTGCATTAAAATTCAAATCCAAATTATTTTCATAAAATAACAATAGATGTTGTCGTATTTTAGTAACGCATTAAATAATTATTTCGTAAAATTTGAACGAGAAAGTTCTAAAGCTCAGGGTATTTAACAAACTTCGTAAAATGCTTAACGAGGGGGGGAGGACTATATTCAATTGCTCATCTTTTGCAGGTTCTTCAAAAAGTATATTCATCGCCGATTTGTTTGAAAGCATAAGCCAGATTGTAGTAATTGTACCAACAACTTATGAAGCGCAGGAACTTTATGTGGAACTAAACGTGCTTGGTTTAAATGAAATAATTCTATTCACTGATTTTGAGAATGAATTCAAACAGGAAAAAATTATTGAAATAAAACGAAAAGAAAAATTTGTTTTAATTTCTACATATGAATTGCTCACGCTTAAACTACCTTTTGAGAAAGAAATAGAACAGAACATTACGAGAATTACTGCCGGTGGTGATTTGAATTATGATGACCTGTTGGAATATTTAAATCTTTTGCATTACACCAAAGATAAATTTGTTGAAATGCCGGGAGATTATTCTGTTCGCGGTTCAATAATTGATTTCTGGTCCTACAGCGAAAAGATGCCAGTGCGAATAGAGTTTGATGTAAACTTTATTGAATCAATGCGTTATTTTGATCCCGATAACCAAAGGTCGACACAACAGATTGACGAAGTAACTCTTGCGGGAAAAATGGATGAAGGAGAAAAAAAAGATACTTATACAAATATTTTCAGTTATTTAACAAATCCATTGGTTATTTGCAATCAATTTGAAATAGAAAAAACTATTCTTTCCAAAAGAACAGTAGATGACTTAACTGATACTTCTTCTTTACTGGACGATGACATATCTATTTCCTATAAAAACGATAATGTAATAAAACAAGAAGAAATTTTTTCAGAATTTAAAAATGCAAGATGGCTTATTGAGCGTGAACTTGCTCTTGGAACGGAAATAACAGAGCTCGGTTTCTCGGAAGTTCCATCAATCAATTCCAATTATAAACAACTTGAAGAAATGTTGTTTCGTTATTCAGATTGCGGTTATAACATTTTTATTACAACAGAAAATGAACTTCAAACAAAACGAATGAAAGAATTGTTAAGCGATTTGAATGATATTCTTTCTACATTTATTGATGATGGCAAAATTCAAGTTATTACTTTAGCAATCAACAAAGGATTTATTAATAAGACAGAAAATATTCTTGTTCTAACAGATTACCAGATCTTTAATAAACCTTACCGAAAAAAACTTCCTTCACAAAAAAAAATAAAAAGAAACCGGAACAGAGAATTAGCTGCAATAAAAAACGGTGAATATGTTGTTCATGAAGATTATGGAATTGGTAAATATATCGGATTGGAAACAATCAAAATTGGTGAAGCAGAACAGGAATCAATGAAACTGCTTTATGCGCAAGGTGACGTTGTTTATGTAAATCTTAACTATTTGCATCTTGTAAAAAAATATTCGTCAAAAGAAGGGTTTACTCCAACACTTGCAACAATTGGTTCTGCTGAGTGGATAAATACTAAAAGACGTGCAAAGAAAAAAATTAAAGAAGCAGCAAGAGAATTAATTGTTCTTTACGCAAAAAGGAAATCAGCTTCTGGTTTTTCCTTTAGTGAAGATACAGTCTGGCAAAAAGAATTAGAAGCTTCGTTTATTTATGAAGATACAATTGATCAATCAAAAGCTACAGAAGATGTTAAAACCGATATGCAGGCAACACACCCGATGGATAGGCTTGTCTGCGGAGATGTTGGTTTTGGAAAAACCGAAGTAGCTGTTAGAGCAGCATTCAAAGCGGTTCAGGATGGAAAGCAGGTTGCGGTACTTGTTCCTACAACAATTCTTGCCGAACAACATTTTAATACTTTCTCGGATAGACTGTCACAATTTCCTGTTAAAATTGCAATGCTCTCTCGATTTCAATCTAAAGCAAAACAAAAAGAAATTATCGATGAACTAGAAAATGGCAAAATTGATATTGTGATTGGAACACACCGGCTTCTTTCAAAAGATGTAAAGTTTAAAGATATTGGCTTACTTGTTATTGATGAAGAACATCGTTTTGGCGTAATGGCAAAAGAACGTTTACGCTCTTACAAGGTAAATGTTGATACATTAACTTTAACAGCCACACCTATTCCACGAACATTAAACTTATCACTTCTTGGTGCAAGAGATTTATCAATTATTGCAACACCTCCGCCAAATCGCCAACCAATTTATACGATGGTTGAGACTTTTGATATTTACAAAATAAAAAACTGGATAAACAATGAACTTGGCAGAAATGGACAAGTTTATTTTGTTCACGACAGGATTCAATCAATTGATAAGATAGCGTCATACCTGCTTAAATATATGCCGGAATTAAAGATTGGGACTGCTCATGGACAGATGAGTGCTTCGCAGCTTGAGAATGTTATTCATGGTTTTCTGAATCGAAAATATGATGTGCTTCTTTCAACTAAAATTATCGAAAGTGGTATCGATATTCCAAATGTAAATACAATTATTGTTAACAGAGCAGACCGGTTTGGACTTTCGGAGCTGCATCAACTAAGGGGAAGGGTTGGTAGAAGCGATAAACAGGCTTATGCATATATGCTTGTGCCATCACTCGATGCAATGAATAAAAAAGCAATCAAACGTCTTCAGGCAATAGAAGAATTTACTGACCTGGGAGAAGGCTTTAATATTTCTATGAGAGACCTTGAAATACGTGGTGCCGGAAATTTACTGGGAGTTGAACAAACAGGATTTATTGATGACATCGGTTTTGAACTTTATATAAAATTAATAAATGAAGCAGTAGAAGAATTAAAATATGAAGAGTTCAAAGATGTTTTTGAAAATTTTCCTAAGCCGAAAGAAAAAACAGACCCAACAATCGATACGTTTTTCGAAATAGGGATTCCGGTTAATTACATGCCCGAACAAATGGACAGATTGAGTTTTTATACAGAGCTTTATGCTATTAAATCTTTAGAAGAGTTGGATGAAATAAAAGAAGAGCTTAAAGATAGATATGGCGGGTTTCCGATTCTTGTTCAAAGATTAATGCAGGTTGCAAGACTTAAATATTATGCCGCAAAAGCTTTGTTTGAAAGAATCATAATTCAACGGAAAAATATTTTCATTATACTTCCTCGCGGAGAAAAGGAAGATTATTATAAAACAAAATTTCTTGAGCTTATGAGATTTATTCTTGATGAATATAAAAACGAAGTAAAATTTCAGCAGGCAAAAGATGTAATGAAACTATCTATCCAAAATAAATTTGACACTCCCGAATCATCTCTTGATTTTTTAATTTCTTTTTGTAAACAAATCATAAAATTATTTAAGAACGAATAATTTATTTTTCTATTGAACCAGCCACAATATTTGCAACCTGTCTTCTTAACGGGAGAATATATCCTTTCCCATCAGGATGAACGCGGTTGGTTAACAATATTATAAATAGTTTTTCTTTTTCATTAATCAAAATGGAAGTTCCTGTAAATCCTGTATGGCCAAAACAATCTTTAGTAAAAATTTCTCCCCTTTGTCCCATATACTCTGAATTAATATCCCAGCCAAGTCCTCTTCCAGAGAATTCTAAAGAAGGATAAAGATGAGTCATTGTCTCTATTGTTTGTTTTCCAAGTATTCTTATGTTGTTATAGACTCCGCCATTTAACATCATCTGGCAGAAAATAGCCAGGTCATCAACATTAGAAAAAAGACCGGCATTTCCTGAAATTCCTCCCTGTTCTCTTGCTAATGGATCATGAACAACACCGCGTAAAACCTCCCCGTTTGTTATTTCTGTTGGAGCAATATCTTTAATCTTTTCTTTCGGTGGATTATAAAAAGAGTTTTTCATTTTTAATGGTTCAAAAATTTCTTTTTTTGAAAATTCCGCAATTGTTATACCGGTTACTCTTTTTACGATTTCGGCAAGAGTGATATAACCAAGACAACTGTAACTAAATTTTTTACCCGGAGGATTTACTTTTTTCAGATTACAAATAGTCTTTATTGTTCCTTCGGGGGAAGGCACACCAAATTTTTTTGCGATTGAATCTGCATTGGTATAATCTGGTAAACCTGATGTGTGTGTAAGCAAATGAAAAATTTCTGCGGGTTGTTCTCCATTAATACTGTCTGTGTAAGAAGAAAATTCCGGAATATATTTTTTTACATTATCATTAAGATTGATTAATCCACGTTCG
>CAZQSR010000110.1:0-7353 GCA_964596145.1 uncultured Ignavibacteriaceae bacterium | reverse complement strand
AGGTTGCAGGGTTTGGGGTGGAGCCGGTGGATGGATTGAAGGAGGGGATGGATGCGGTGGTTGTGATGGTGGGGCATCGGGAATTTGGGGGGATTTCACATGAGGAGATTGCAGGATCGATGAGGGGGAGGCCGGTCGTGGTGGATGTGAGGGGGGTGTATGAGGTGTCTGATTTTGAAGGGCTGGGGGTCCGGTATGTGCGGTTGTAGTAGTACTGAATAATTACACTGAAAATGATATCTTGGGACAGAATTTTACTTGAAACGCACATGAAATCAATTGATAACGATCCTCACATAGTGAAAAACGCGGAGCGTTTTTCATATTATAATGAATATGTTATGAATGATCGTGCTGTTTATTGATAAAATTAGGAATGTCTTTTCGCGAAATAGCGTGGCGATTCTCTCATTTTTTTATAAGAAAATATTCCAAGAGCCCATGAATGAAGAAGTTGAAAACTTCGTAAAAAACATTTCATTTGTTGGATTTGGGACATTACTATCAACCATATTCTCATTTCTATTTACCGTTATTGGAGGGCGGATGCTTGGTCCATCAGGGTATGGTAGTTTTACTCTTGTCCAATCTATTGCAATGATTCTCTACATCCCCATGCTATTGGGATTCAATACCGCGATGATAAAATATTGTGCAGAGTCAACAGATCAAGATCGCCTGAGCCGAATCATATCAACGACTTATATTATTGTAGTTTTTCTGACAGCAATTTCAACAATACTCTATGTGATATTTATTAATCAGTTAACAGCTTCATTTTCAGTAAATCAGGAAATTATTTGGCTCTCTATTATTTTCGCAGTGCTTTTTGTGTTTAATACTCTAACAACATCAACTCTTCGTGGTCTGCATTTGATAAAGGGATTTGCGTTATTTCAGCCAATTTTCGGACTTACTTTGTTATCAACATTTTTCATCTTCTTATTCATTCAGCCTCCCTCGTTTAAGGCAATGGTTTATGCGAATTTTTTAGCATTTGCGATCATCGGATGTGTCATTGTCATTCTGTTTTTGAAAAAATACCTTGCGTTCCGGGTGGATCGTGTCTGGCTATCAACCGCATGGAAATATAGTAATTTTGCACTCATAGGAGGGTTAGCTTTTACATTATACTCCAATATCGACCGTATCCTGATAAATTATTATATGGATGTGGAGAGTGTGGGGATTTATGGAGTTTATTACTATGCATCATTTGCAGTTATCGGATTGTTTTCTGGTGTGTTTATCACGGTATTCTTTCCTGTAGCATCGAAAACATCCAATAAAGAATTACTCTACTCTAAACTAACTAAAATAATTCCCTCATTATTCATTATTGGAATTCCTGGAGTATTTATTGGGGAATTCATTATCTTACAATTTTTTGGAGAAGACTATCCAATAGATGTTACACTTATGGTGGCATTTGCAGTCACTGCAGTATTAGTCACCTGGTATGGAATACTTGCATGGTTTTTTAATTCGGAGGGTGTAAATGGGGTCAGATTAACGGTTTCAGGGACTTTAATAATTGCATTAGTCAATATTATGCTAAATGTAATCCTTATTCCACAGATTGGACTTTATGGTGCTATTGCGGCATCAGCCCTTGCTTTTACTCTAGGTTTATCCTTCAATTATTATTATGGAAGTAAATATTTCAGGGACAGAATTACTATGTAGAAATACTGGTCATTATGAAAAACATTGAAAATGTGATTAGAAAAATCATATTTGAATTAATAAGAAAAAGATTTGAGAGTGAATACCTTCAAATATCAGATTTTTCGAACCGGGATTCACTTAACACTTTTATCACCCAAAAAAGAAATGACCTTTATCTCCATGCCTATACCCATTCCCGGTATTATCACGAACTTTTTAAACATATTGGGCTGATACGTGATGGAAATGTAGATACATCCCGTATTGCAGAAATCCCCATTTTAACGAAGGATATCATAAGAAAATATCACCACGATCTCATATCTGATGACTATCAGACAAGAAAATGGTTCTATAATTCCTCGGGGGGTTCAACCGGGGAACCTATTAGATTGATCCAGGATGAGATTTATTCTCAATGGGGAGCTGCAACAAATTATTTTTATTACAAAAATATTCTTGGCATTGATGAACCAGCTGTAAAGAAAGTAGTTCTCTGGGGATCTGAACGAGATCTTTTCGAAGGAAGTATAGGCTATAAAGCAAAGATGCAGAACTGGCTCTCTAATACGGTCTTTTTAAATAGTTTCAGAATGTCCGTGGATGATATTGAGCAATACATCCATACAATAAATTCTTTTAAACCGGAAATAATCCGGGGATATGCCGGATCGCTTTTTGAGTTGTGCAGATATGCAGAAAGGAAAAAAATATCGCTTTATTCCCCAAGAATTGTCGTAAGCGCAGCAGAAAATTTATCTGAAACGATGAGAGATGTCATTGAATCAAATTTTGGCACGAAAGTGTATAATTTCTATGGGTCAAGGGAAGTAAGCAATTTGGCAGGTGAATGTAAGAATGGATTATTGCATTTATTTCAATTCTGGAATTATATAGAAGTGTTAGATAAAAATAATGAACCAGTTCAAGAGGGGGAAGAAGGAAGAGTTATTGTGACCAACTTATTTAATTATTCCATGCCCTTGATACGATATGAAATCGGGGACATGGCGATTCTTGGTCAGGAAAAATGTCCTTGTGGAATGGTTTTACCCACTTTAAAAAAAGTGACCGGAAGAATCACTGATCACTTTATTTTGGAAAATGGTACCATCATTCATGGTGAATTTTTTACCCATCTTTTCTATTTAAAAGACTGGATAATTGCTTTTAAAGTGATTCAGGAGGATTATTTTAAAATCAGGATTCAGATTGTTATAAAGAATACAATTAATCAATCAGACCAAGCAGACATTGAAAATAAAATTAAACAGGTAATGGGTTCAAAATGTAAAATTACATGGGATATCGTTGACGATATTCCAAAAACACCGAGTGGTAAGTATTTGTACACAAAGTCACTGGTATGGAAATGACAATGGATGCTGCTATTATACAAAATTCCGAATTAAATTATCCTCGTGAAGCCCCGTTTCATCCCTCGTGCCAGTATCCGGAATACCCTTTCTTGAATATAGGCCCCCCGAACGCAGTGTACGAGGCGATACGAACATTGTTGTACCGCCTTGATCTTGACAAAGAGAACTATAATACAGAGGACTGGAATCCACTGAATCAACTGATCTCTCCTGGAGATAAAGTTGTTATAAAACCAAATCTTGTGCGTCATTTTAATCCCAATGGGAGTATGGATGCCCAGATAACCCATGGCTCGGTCATAAGAGCAATTCTTGACTATGTATATATTGCGCTTGGTGGTGAAGGGACAATCATAATTGGTGATGCTCCAGTTCAAAGTTGTAATTTTAAAAAAGTGATTGAGGTTGCTGGTCTCAATTCAATAATGAAATATTATCAGAAAAATGCTACAATAAAAATAAAAATTGTTGATTTTAGGAAAAGTGCAGGATACCCACAGAAGACCGGATTGATTAATCGTATCGATCTTCCTGGTGACCAAAAAGGTTATACAACGGTAAATCTGGGAGACTATTCAGAATTTTTTGCGATAAAAAACGACTTTGATAAATTTCGGGTTACTAATTATGATAAGGAGAAAATGCAGCAATATCACAATGGTAGTGATCACTGTTATGTCATTGCCAATAGCGTCCTTCACGCCAATGTGATAATCAATCTTCCAAAATTAAAAACTCACCGGAAGGCCGGGATGACAGGGGCTCTAAAAAATATTGTCGGGATCATCGGTTCGAAGGATTGTCTCCCTCATCACCGGGTTGGATCACAAGACGAAGGGGGAGATGAATACCTTCATCGGAATTTCCGTAAAAGAATAATTACAAGACTACATGAACACTGTGATACAACAAAAAATCCTTTAACGGGAACAATGAGTAGGATAGGTAACATTTTCATTCGAGGAACTCAAAAAGTCATCCCCTTTCATGATCAGTATTATGAAGGAAGCTGGTATGGTAATGACACAATACCCCGGACCATCATAGATCTCAACAAAATTATTTCATTTGTCAATAAAAATGGGATATTACAGAATACCTTTCAACGAAGAACGCTCACGTTAGTTGATGCCATCATTGCGGGAGAGATGGAAGGTCCGCTGGAACCCAGTTCTAAACATATTGGTACGTTAATTGCTGGCGAAAATCCGGTCATTGTTGATCTTATATGTAGTCAGATAATGGGCTTCGACTATCGGAAAATCCCGACATTGAAGCGTGCATTAAAGGCGCATACACACAATATATGTCAAAAATCTATTGATGAGTTTAAGATCCAGGCAGACGAAAATATCAGATTTGATGATATTTATACGCATTATGGGCATCATTTCATCCCGACTTCAGGATGGGAGGGGTATATAGAACATGACAATTTGGACTAAGGAAGTAATTCAGATGGGTAATGCAGGATTCAAGGGGTTATATGTAGTGAAAGCAGATTGGATTTATTAATTATCAACCCATATTGGAGAGAAAATAATGAAAATCGCTATTATTATCGATCTTTTCCCCCCAAAATGGCTTGCCGGGACAGAAATAGCAACCTACAATCTGGCAGAACACCTGGCTAAAAGAGGGCATGAAATCCATGTGATAACCTCGCATGACAAAGGGCTGCCGAATTTTGATAAAGAGAATGGATTTTATATTCATCGGTTAGCATGGCCGAAGATACGAATTATAGGAGTTCTTTCATTCTGGTTGCAAATATTTCTCAAAATTCGCACAATTAAACCAGACATTGTGCAAGCTCAAGCAATAAATATGGGTATTCCTGCATATATAACAAAAAAAATCTTGAAAATACCATATATCATCTGGGGTCGAGGTGATGATGTATATCGCCCAGGACGATTTATTAGAATAACTACAAAACCCATACTTCAGAATGCAAATGCGGTGCTTGCGCTCACAGAAGATATGCGAAGAAAATTGGCAAAGGGTACCGACCATGAAATATTCGTTGTACCAAATGGAATCAACTTAAACCTATTTGCAGAAAGGTCTTTAACAATAGTGAAAGAAAACGGTGTAAAAAAAATCCTCTTTGTAGGACGGCTTTCTCCAGTCAAGGGGGTCCAGTACCTCATTCGGGCAATGGAACGTGTTCTTAAGGAAATCCCTGAAGCAAAGTTAATACTCGTTGGTGAGGGTAAGGAGAGAGAAATGTTGGAATCACTATCCATACAATTGGATATCAATAAATCTGTTCAATTTGTTGGGATTGTTAATCATGAAAAAGTGCACACGTTTATGCAACAGGCTGACGTATTTGTCCTTCCTAGTTTATCCGAAGGGTTTCCTAATGTACTTTTAGAGGCAATGGCATGTGGTTTACCTGTCATTGCGACACGAGTGGGGGGAATACCTGATATTATTATGGAGGAGGAAAATGGATATCTAATTGATGAAAAGAGACCAGATGAAATTTCAGAAAAATTGTTATTTCTTTCACGAAATAAACCTATAACCTGGAAAATTTCAAAAAATAACAAAGAAAAAGTAAAAAAGTATAATTGGGACAATATTGTATCAAATCTGGAAGAGATCTATCGTATATCAATATTTGAATGAAGGGGGTTGTACTAATTTGATTTCCTAAATATATCCATATATTGTCGGATTTTCATATATTTTATTAAAATTTGAATTGAACATATAAATATAATCATCTGGTTGAGTATTAGATGGAAAATCACTTTTCATCTTAAATTCGATAATAGATCGTGTTCGAAGAATTTTTAATGCATTGTCATGAGATAATATGTTAGAGGTTACCTCATAATCTAAAATGGCTAATCTTTCACGATTTATACCATAAATATGTTCAAATAAACTACTACTGGGATTATATGCATAATTTATATCTGATAAAATCAATCCTGTCGATTTATTGGCAAAAAAATCACTACCTACTAGTTCTGATTGGGTATAGTAATTTGATTTTCCCAGATTGGGGATTAAAAAATGATTGTCATCATTTCCATAAGAGCCCATTAACATTAAAAAACTTAAAATTACAACGAATCCAAAAAAAAACAAATAGTGGAAATTCAATTGCTTAATTTTTATGCTAGAAATCAGGTACAGGGTAAGTGCTAAGGGGATACTCATAAGAATTTCACTGACATAAATCCAACGGTACGCAATGATGTCGCTGCTGATAATATAGGCAATAAAAGAGATGAATAGTGGAGTACAGGCTAATACTGCAAAAGAAAAAGTTGAACTATTACTTTTGCGTGAAATCATGTAAAGAATACCGATAATTGTGATAGTGAGGAATAAGTATTGTCCAATTAAGGAAAATATAATTTCATGGGGGGGAATATGTGTTAATTGAGTAACTTTATTACCACTTGATAAAGAAAAGTCAAAAGCAATAAATTTTGCTAATTGATTAATATTGCCTGAAATATAACTCCACCAAGTAAACATGGCAATTGTAAAACCCATTGGCATTAATACTGTGATATAATGGTTATTAGATTGGGAAGGAGAACGCTTGTAAAAAGTCAATACTCCCCACGCAACAAAGAGTAGAATTGCCATGCAAATGGCCATGATTGTATGGGTGAAAATTATCACAGCCATTGCCAAGATTATGAGAATTGAAGTTTCAAATTTTTGTGAACAGTTAAGTCTTCTAAAAAGTAAATATAGAATAATCGTAATAAAAACCGCACCTAAAGCATTGGGAATCGACCAATATGACATGTGAATATGTAGGTCTGCAATAATCACTACAAGAGCCGCCAGCAACCCGATTCGATAGTTTTTAAAGAGGTAATTTCCGATTAAAAAGATAAACAATACATTACATGCGATTTGTCCAAAACTCACCGATACCAATGTCGCGAATTTATAAGTAAAAGAAGTGACAATTGATGTAATTGCTATCATGATGTGGAATATCGGTAATTTTGAATAGATATACTCAAATGGAAGAATTCCCTCTCTAATAATACTGGTAGTCAGTGCAGAATGATACCAGGGATCGACTCCAACTAAACCTGGTGTTATTAGAAGTTGAGTCCAGGTGATGCTCATTCCTAGGATAATAACTTGAATTAGAATAAATCCAGAGTGTTTTCTCTCTGAGGTGAGTATTTCACATGCAAGAACACCCGCCATAAGTGCAATCAGTAGGAAATAAAAAATTGGGCGTTCATAATAATTAGGCCGCCAATAAAAAAATATGATAGATAATATGTAGAAAATAAAATAAACTATAGTCCATACC
>CAZQSR010000109.1:0-7550 GCA_964596145.1 uncultured Ignavibacteriaceae bacterium | reverse complement strand
AAAATAAAATTTTTATTAATCCTGGTGAAACAGGAACTGACACTTTCGGCAATGATAAAAAATATAATAACATTGATGATGACAATAATGGCTTTATCGATGATTATATGGGCTGGGATTTTACTGATAGAGTTGGATTTCCTTTTGATTCGACTGGCGGCGATTACCTGAATTGGGATAATAATCCAATGGATGAAAATAGTTATTCTCACGGAACTGCTGTATCAGGAATTATTGGTGCTGAAACAAATAATAAAACAGGTGTAGCTGGAGTGGCTCCTAATATAAAAATATTAAATCTTCGTGCCTTCGATCCAGGTGGATATGGTGAAGAAGATGATGTTGCTGCTGCAATTCTTTATGCGGTTCAAATGGGTGTAAAAGTTATCAATATGAGTTTTGGAGACAATAGCTTTTCTCTTGTATTGAAAGATGTAATACAATATGCGTATAGTCAAAATGTTGTACTGGTTGCTAGTTCAGGAAATTCTGGTTCAGTGAATCCACATTATCCCTCAGGTTATTCTGAAGTGATTTGTGTTGGTAATTCTACGCAGGATGATTATGTTAGTTCGAGTTCTAACTATGGTTCTACATTAGATTTAGTTGCACCTGGAACAGGAATACTTACAACAATAAGAAACAATAATTATTCTCTTTTTTACGGAACCTCAGCAGCTGCTCCTTTTGTATCTGCTGTTGCAGGAATGATTCTTTCGATACAGAATTTTTCAAATGAAGAAGTTAAACAAATTATTAAAACAAGTTCTGATGATATTGAACAACCTGGCTGGGATTTAAAAAGCGGAGCTGGAAGAGTAAACCTCTTCAAATCACTTAATTCATTAGCTCCTGCTAAAATTAAATTTGATTTTCCAAAGCAAGATTTTGCAACTAAATCTGATTCAATTGAAGTTTACGCAACTGCTTTATCTCCTTATTTTGTTAGTTGTGATTTATTCTATGGTGTGGGTCTAAATCCAACATCTTGGAACACTTTAATGCAAAATCGCAAAAATCAGTTTGCTAATTCTTTTTTATCTAAGATTAACCTTTCATCATTTGGAGACACTGTTTTTACCTTAAGGCTTGTTGTTTATCAAACTAACGGCAGAACAATGGAAGAGAGAGTGAATTTCCATCATATTAAGACTCCACCAAAGGGTGAAATAGTTTCAGTAGGACCCGCTTATTATGGAGAGAAAGCTACTATTATGTCAGCTGTTTATACTTTTAAACCAGCAACAGTAAAGATGTTTTATAGAGAATCAGGAACACAAAATTTCTCATTTGTTTCTCTTGATGGATTTGCTACAAATAACCAATTCGTTTCACAACTTCATTATGGTTTTATTCCAAAACAAATTGTAAAACCAAACACTGTTTATGAAATTTATTTTCAATTGGAAAACCTTGTTGGGTTAACAACATTGATTAAAGATAGCTCAAATAATTTCTTCCAGATTAAAACAGATGATTATTTTAATTTGATCCCTTATTCGGAAATGACTTTTTCATTACCTCCGGGGATTATTTTTGACCAACCGGTTAATTTTACTACAAATGTAAAAAATGAATTATTTATTAGAGAAAATTCCAACTCACGTGTTACAAATCTATATCAGCTTCAAAATAATTCTTTTGTAAAACTTGATACACTTTATGAAAAGATTCCTAAAGAATTTGGAGATTTCAATTCGAATGGAAAGAAAGACCTATTAAGTTATTGGTATTATAATTCATATTTGTATGAACAAGATAATATTAATTCATCGAAACTAATTCAGAAAACCAAAAAAGATTCTTCGATGTTCTGGCCTATAATGGCAAAAGATATAAACAAAGATGGATTTACAGAATTACTTGCTATTACAAATGATACTACTGTTTCTGTTTATAAAGTTAATTCTGACTTAAGTTTAAAATATTTAAAATCGATAACCAATTTTACCAGAAGCGGGCTTGGTTATAATTTATTTGATTCACCAAACGGACTTATTGCAGATATAAATGGTGATGGTATTAATGAACTCTGGATGGTTGATATGGATGGAGATATTTTTAGTTATGAATTTTATTCCGATGGAACTATCCTTAAAGATAAACAAATCAGTACTGGTTATGCAGGTTCATCTGCTTATCTTGCCTACGGTGATTATGATGGTGATGGTAGAAAAGATATTGCAGTATTGCTACACTCAATTAGTAGTATTGATATCGCAAGTTATCACTTATTAACGATTTTTACGTTCATTGGTAATCAATTACACATAATTTATAATAATGCATTTATTGATGCAGCAACTGAATTTAAGTCTGCTTTTCAAAATGCTGGAAACAGTTTAAAATTTGCAGATATTGATAATGATGGCAAAGAGGAACTGATTCTATTTACATTCCCTTACTCATATATATTGAAAAGGCAAACCGGTAAAGATAAAATAATATTTTTTGAAGAGAATATAAATTCAAATTCTATTTTAATATCAGATTTAAATCAAAATGGAGTCTTAGAAGTTGCATTGCCTACAGATAAAAAAATTAAGTTTTATGAATTTGGAAATTCAAATTCTCCACAAACACCGATCGATGTTGCCGGGTATAGTATTGATAACCAGAAGGTAAAATTGACTTGGAATAGTCCTGATAGTAAATTCTATATTTACAAAGGAAATTCTGCAAATAACCTTTTGCTTTTTGATTCGACTAACTTGAAGTATTATATTGATTCTAATAATGTTTTGAAAAAAGAATATTACTATGGAGTTAAGGCATACAATCCTTTAAAAATTGAACCTTATTCACAATTGAGTAGGATAATCAAAGTATATCATCATCAGCCAGCAAAAATCTTATCGGTAGAGATTAAAAACAATTCATCTCTTATTCTTCATTTTACAGAAAAGATGAATAATACAATTGAGAATATTCAGGCAATCTATTTAGCTGATTCATTTGGTAATATTATTTTTCCAAATTCTATTTCTTCATCAAATCAATACTCATATTTAGTTTCATTTAAGAACGTAATGAATGGAAATTATAAATTATTTATTAATGGATTAAAAGATATATTTTCATCTCCTATACAATTCGATTCGATTCAAGTTACTTTTTCAATCGCACCGGTTTCAGAAATGTTTTTTGTTGAGTCGTACGAAATTTTAAGTCCATATAAGGTAAAAATCGTTTTCAATAAAGAATATGATATGCCTTCTGCGACAAATGGAATAAATTATAGTTTTCAACCAGAAAATAAAGTTGTTTCATTTAACACATTACAAGGTAATAAAGAAATAATATTAGATTTAGCAAATGTTATAGGCAGTGTTGGAAGGGAATACCGGTTAAAGATAAGCAATGTTTTTTCATCTCTATCTACAGGAAAAGTAAATATAACTGATGGTGCAGGCAGCGTAATTTTATTAACAAGTTACGCAAAAGATCTTTCTGATGTTTATTTCTATCCAAGTCCAGCAAAGATAACAAATGAAAATAGCACACTTACGTTTGCTAACCTTCCCAGATATGCCGAAATCACTATCTGGGCATTAAATGGGAACAGAATCATTACTCTAGATGAAAAAGATGGTAATGGCGGAGTATCATGGAATTTGAAAGATTTAGATGGAAAACAAGTAAACTCAGGAATTTATCTTTACAGGATTGTCCAATATGATGACAAAAAAAATGAAGTTGGCAATAAACTCGGAAAGATTGCAATTGTAAAATGAAAATTAAGAATAATGAAATATTTACCATATCTAATTTATTAAGTCTCTTAAGATTATTGATGGCAATACCTTTTTGGTTATTGTTTGATAATTACGATGTAAATAAAATAACTATAGCAATGTTATGCATTCTAGCTGCTATAACCGATATATTGGATGGGTATCTTGCTCGTAAGATGAATCAGGTTACAGAGTTCGGAAAAATAATAGATCCTCTTGCTGACAAAATTTGCATTGCAACTATTTTTGTTAAACTTTTCTTAATTGGAAAATTAGATAATTTAATTTTTTGGACAATTATAGGTAGAGATTTTTTAATTGTAATATTAAGTGTTTTATTATCTAAAAAGATCGGAAAAATTTTACCATCTGATTATATCGGAAAGGGAACAGTGCTGGTTATTTGTTCACTAATTCTTGCAATTCTTTTTGGTCTTACAGAACAAGATATTTTTTACAGAATTCTTTATTATGGAAGTTTAATTTTAGTCTATGTTTCTTTTTTTAATTATGTAATACGTGGGATAAAATCAATAAAATGAATTTTTTTAAAAATATTGACTTTGATAAACTAAAACAAGGGTTGTCCAAAACTCGTGAAAAATTTACATCAAAAATCTCTGAGGCTATAACAGGGAAAGCTAAAATTGACGAACATACAATTGACGACCTAGAAGAGATTTTAATTTCTTCGGATATAGGATTTGATACAACAATTAAAATAATTGAGCAGTCAAAAGTTTTTCTTAAAGAAGAAAACGAAAGAGATAAAATAGCAGTAATCAATGCTGTTAAAAAATCTATTTTAACAATGATGAATAAACCTGAAAATGATTTCTTAGTAAACATAGAAAAATCAAGACCATTTATCGTTCTGGTTGTAGGTGTAAATGGAGCAGGAAAAACAACTACAATAGGAAAATTAGCTCACAATTTTAGATTAAGTGGACTTAAAGTATTGATTGGATCTGCGGATACCTTCAGAGCTGCAGCAAATGATCAATTAGAAATATGGGCAAAGCGTGCTAATGTGGAAATCGTCCACAGCAAGAATAACGATCCATCAAGTGTTGCATTTGATACAATCAGACATGCAATTAACACTAATATTGATATTGTTCTTATAGATACAGCGGGCAGATTACATACTAAGCAAAATTTAATGGACGAAATGAAAAAAATTGATCGTACAATCAAAAAACTAATTCCGAATGCTCCGCATGAAATTTTTCTTGTTTTAGATGGTAATACTGGTCAGAATGGTTTATTACAGGCAGAAGAGTTTTCTAAAGCAATTCCAATTACAGGTTTAATTATTACAAAACTTGACGGTACTGCAAAAGGCGGATCAATTTTACAAATTAACGATAAAATGAAAATTCCTATTCGATATATTGGCGTAGGGGAAGATATTCATGATCTTCAGAATTTTGATGCAGAGTTATATGTAAATGCATTATTTAATTTGTAAAAGCAAATATATTACTTTACATAATATACATTATCGGCATTTAATATTTATAGAATCCTTCTCCGCTTTTTTTACCAAGTTTTCCAGCTGCTACCATTTTTTTTAATAATGGACATGGACGATATTTAGGATCATTAAAGCCATTATATAAAACTTCCATTATTGATAAACATACATCAAGTCCAATAAAGTCAGCTAATGTTAATGGTCCCATTGGATGATTCATCCCTAATTTCATTACTGTATCAATACTTTCAATTGATGCCACACCTTCCATTAAAGTATAAATTGCTTCATTAATCATTGGCATTAAAATACGATTTGATATGAATCCAGGATAATCATTTACATCAACAGGTACTTTGTCTATTTTTAACACTAAATCATGGATGATTTGAAATGTTTCATTTGAAGTTGAATAACCTTTAATTATTTCAACAAGTTTCATTACTGGAACAGGATTCATAAAATGCATTCCAATAAATTTATCAGGTCTGCAATTTTGAGCCAATTCAGTAATCGAAATGGATGAAGTATTTGAAGTAAATATACAATCAGATTTAATTAAATGATTTAAAGTATTAAATATTTTTATTTTAGTATCTTTATTTTCATAAATAGCTTCTATAATTAAATCAGTATCAGAGCTTAGATTTTCAATAATAGTCTCAGTCTTTAGCCTTTTTAATAAAGAACTTATAGAATTAAATTCAAAAATTCCTTTATTTGCAAGTCTATTTAGATTGCTTTCTACAACTTTTTTACACTTTTCAATTTTGTCTGATTCGACTTCCAAAAGACAGACATTAAAACCTTTAACCAGAAACACCGTAATAATCCCGCTTCCCATCGTGCCACCACCAATGACTGCAATATTTTGCATATTCATTATTTTATTCTCCATATTTTTTAACTAAAATAGCAGATGCTTCACCACCACCAATACATAATGAAGCAATTCCATATTTAAAATTTTTTTTAATTAATTCATGAATTAAAGAGACTAAAATTCGTGCTCCGCTTGCTCCAATTGGATGTCCCAAAGCAATTGCACCACCATTCAAATTGACTTTTGATGAATCTAATTTTAACAACTTATTAACAGCAAGTGATACAACTGCAAATGCTTCGTTAATTTCAAATATATCAATTTGCGAGATATCCAATTTAACTTTTTTCAATAACTTATTAATTGCATCTACAGGAGCAATGGGAAAATTTATTGGTTCTTTTGCAGCTGATGTATGAGCAACAATCTCAACAAGCGGTGTTAATCCCAGTGCCTTAGCTTTTTCTTCAGACATAATAAGTAATGCTGCAGCTCCATCATTAATCTTTGAAGCATTCGCAGCAGTGATAATCCCCTCCTTCTGAAAAGCAGGTTTCAACTTTTCTATTTTTTCAAAATCCACTTTTTGAGGTTCTTCATCATTTTTCATAACTGTTTCTGATAATTTGGTCGTGACATTAACTGAGATTATTTCTTCATCAAAACGACCATTATTTTGAGCTGCCTGAGCTTTTTTATAAGAGTCAATAGCAAATAGATCAAGTTCTTTTCGAGTAAATTTGAAATCTCGTGCACAAGATTCTGCACAATCTCCCATATGGATGTTGTTATATACATCCCAAAGTCCATCCAATATCATAGAGTCAGATAAAGTTCCATGACCCAATCTATATCCTTGGCGTGCTTTTGATAAAATATATGGAGCCTGACTCATACTTTCCTGTCCTCCAGCAATAACAACTTCAGCATCTCCGCAGGCAATAGCTTGCTCTGCTAACATAACTGATTTCAATCCACTTCCACACATTTTATTAATTGTTAAACATTCAGTAGTTATTGGTAAACCTGCTAATAATGCTGCTTGACGAGCTGGTGCTTGTCCTAATCCTGCTGTAAGGACATTTCCCATAATAACTTCATCAACTTCTTTTCCAGAAATTTTTGATTCTTCTATCAATGCTTTTATAGCAAAACTTCCAAGTTGTGGTGATGAAAAACCAGATAATAGACCATTAAATGAACCAATTGGCGTTCTCTTTGCATTAGTGATTACAACTTTCATATTCCCTCTCTATTAAAACGATTTGTAATAATTGAATTTAATTCAAAAATTAGATTAAAAATTATAATGTTCAGATTAATATTATTGTTCATCAATAAATTTGAAAATTTTTCTATTTGCAATATAGAGTTGTTCACTTCGACATCTGAAAAATTTTGATTAAATTTTTTTATTGTTTCAATATAATCAATAAAAACAAAATTACTTAAACCTATTCTATCTTTTTTGACATCACTGAGCCGGTCCTCGCCAGCAGGGGTGAGATATATAAAT
>CAZQSR010000108.1:0-7555 GCA_964596145.1 uncultured Ignavibacteriaceae bacterium | reverse complement strand
GAGGTTGAGTTCAACGGGAGTAAACTTTCAAGCGGCGTATATTTTTACCAGCTTGTCAGCGGAAAAAATATTTTGACCAGAAAATTTATTCTTCTAAAGTAAATAGTTCAATTTGAATCAGTGAGAAAAAACAAAACATAAAAGGATCAAATGAGATTATATAAACTACTTTTAGTTATAGGAATATTCTTCACAACAATTTTAGGTCAGGTCGAAATTGTGAATCCGGGGATAAACTTCAATTCAGCATTTGCAATCATTATTGATTCCGAAACTTATCAGCATACAAAAGATGCTGTTATGAAGTACAAAAATTCAGTTGAAGAAAATGGTTTATCAACATATATAGTCAGTGGCAAATGGAAAAATCCTGATGAAGTAAAAAATGAAATCTTAAAACTGAACGAACTTAAACCTAAGCTTGAAGGCGTTGTATTTATTGGAGAAATTCCAATTGCAATGATAAGAAATGCACAGCATCTTTGTTCAGCTTTTAAGATGGATGAAGATCGATATCCCTGGTTCCGTTCATCTGTACCTTCAGATAGATTTTATGATGATTTTGATTTGAAGTTCAAATACTTAAAACAAGACAGCATACATCCTTTGTGTCATTACTATTCACTTCTTCCTGAATCTCCACAAAAGATTGAGAAAGATATTTATTCAGCTAGAATTATACCGGGCATAAAGCAGGGTAATTCCTATGAACTTATTAATAAATTTTTATTAAAAGTTGTTGAGCAAAAAAAGAAAAAAGAATTTATTGATAATGCTTTTGTTTTTACAGGTCAAGGATACATGTCGGAGGATTTAACAGCCTGGGCTGATGAACGGCTTTTGTTGAAAGAACAATTTCCTCAACTATTTGTCCCAGGTGGAAAAATTAAAAATCTTTACCACGAGATGAGTAATGAAATGAAAGAAAAATTGTTAATTGAACTTCAACAAAAAGAACTTGACTTAGCAATTTTTCATGCTCATGGTGATGAGGATTTACAATTGTTGATAGGTTATCCAAAAGCTGAAATGATTACACAAAATGTTGAAGCAATAAAATTATTCTTAAGAAGCAAAATACGTTCTGCTAAAGATAGAAAACAATCAGTTGAGAAAACCAAAGAATATTATCAGAAAGAATATGAAATCCCTGATTCATGGTTCGATGGAGCCTTTGATGATTCATTAATAATAGCTGATTCGATACTTGCATATAGTCTTGATATTCATATTGATGATGTTAAAAAAATTTCTCCACAAGCTAAATTTATAATGTTTGATGAATGCTTTAATGGTTCTTTTCATCAGGAAGAATATATTGCAGGAGAATATCTTTTTGGAAATGGTAATGTTATTTCCGCTGAAGCTAATTCTGTAAATGTTTTGCAGGATAAATGGGCGGATGAATTACTTGGTTTGTTAAATGAAGGTGTTAGAATTGGTTTACGGCACAAAGAGATAAACATACTTGAATCTCATCTTTTTGGAGATCCAACTTTCAGTTTTAATTCTAATTCTAAAAATGATTTGAACAATCTGCTTGTAAATGAAAGAAACAACTTATTTAAACTTCAGTCATTTTTGGAGGACGATGACCCTGTTGTTGCTGGACTTGCTATTCATTTAATAAATAAAATTCAAAAAAATAATTTTGATAAATATCTTTATGAAAGATATGTATCAGAGCCTTCTGTTAATATTCGTTTACATTTGATAAAGTGCCTTGGTGAAAATAATAGTGACGAATTCAGAAAAATACTTCTTAAATCCATTTCTGATCCTTATGAGTACATTAGGCGAAAGAGTGTTGAATGGATGGGGGAAATTGGTGATACTATTTATCTTCAATATTTGGTCAATTCAATTTTATACGAGAGTTCAAAAAGAGTATCATTCAATGCTCTTACTGCATTGTGGTTCATTGATATAAATAAAGCTGCCATTGAGTTAAAAAAGCAAATTAATGAAATGCCAGAAATTGCTTCAAAAGAAAAATTACTAAGTTATTACAATAGTTCTGCAGATAGAAACAGGAAATGGTTATATGATGAACTAATGCAAAATATTTATAGTGATACTTCAAAGTTAAAAAGCAAATTAAATGATACAAGAACTTTCAGGAATTATAAATTTCACGAGGCAATTCCATATTTATTAAAACTTCTTGTCGATGAAAAACAAGAAAATCAACTCAGGATTAATATAGCGGAGGCGCTAGGTTGGTACACATTTTCAATTCAAAAAGATTTAATCTTAAATACAATACAGAAATTAATTAATCGCCCGAATAAAAAAAATGAGTTAAATCAGGAATTAATCAGGTCAAAAAATCGTTTAATAATAGGAGCGAATAACTCTTTTTTGCCTTAAGACTATTCATACCCGAATTTATTTTGAAAATTGAACGAAGAGTTCGATTTTTAAACTAAAAAAATTACTTAAAGTTTTATATAAACTCGAATTCTTCAAAATGCCTGTTACATCGGATACATCAATAAAATGTTTTCACTGCGGTGATTATTGTCCAAACGATTCAATTAATATTAATGACAAATATTTTTGCTGCGAAGGATGTAAGCTTGTTTATGAAATCTTAAACGAAAATAATCTTTGCAATTACTATTCAATAGAACAAAATCCGGGAATAAAAAGTCAAGCTGTCTTCAGCAAGAATAAATTTGAATATCTTGATGATGAAGCACTCCAGAAAAAACTATTCGATTTTGAGGATAATGATATTGTCAGAATTACGTTTTACATTCCACAAATGCATTGCAGTTCCTGCATTTGGTTACTTGAGAATTTATACAAATTAGATAAATCAATCGTTCATTCCAAAGTTGATTTTCTAAACAAAAAATTATTTCTGGGTTATCTAAGAAACCAAACCTCCTTAAGAAAAATAGTGGAACTGCTGGCTTCGATTGGTTATGAACCACAAATCAATTTGGATTCTCTTGAGAAAAAAGAAAGTCAGGTAAAGAACAAACAACTTTATTATAAAGTTGGGATTGCTGGATTTGCCTTTGGAAACATTATGATGTTTAGTTTTCCCGAATATTTTTCACTGGACACTTATAGCAAAGATTTACAGCAGACATTTAATTTTCTAAAAATTGTTTTATCTCTTCCTGTTTTCTTTTATTGTGGCTCCGATTATTTTATTTCTGCATATAAAGGATTAAGAAAAAAAATCATTAATATTGATGTTCCGCTGGCTCTTGGAATTTTAGTTCTCTTTATTCACAGTTTTTATGAAATACTTTCAGGAAGAGGTCCCGGTTATCTTGATTCTTTAGCAGGACTGGTTTTCTTTCTACTAATTGGAAAAATTTTTCAAAACAAAACATACGAAACATTAAATTTTGAAAGAAACTATAAATCATATTTCCCGATTTCGGTTGAAACTATTTCTAAAGGTGAAAAGAAAGTGATTCCTTTATCAGAACTGAAAAGGGGAGATAAAATTATTATCAGAAATGATGAAATTATTCCTGCTGATGCAATGTTATACAAAGGAAATGCTTTTATTGATTATAGTTTTGTAACTGGAGAATCAACTCCGCGAAAGAAAAATAAAGGTGAAATAATATATGCCGGAGGAAAACAAGTTGGAGGAATAATTGAACTAGAAGTAATAAAAGATGTTTCACAAAGTTATCTTACACAATTATGGAACAATGAAATATTTTCAAAATCTGAAAAGAGTAACCTTAACTCCATTATTAATTTTGCTAGTAAATATTTTACTATTGGTATCTTACTAATAGCTTTTATTTCATTTACTATTTGGTTTACAAAAGACGTTTCAACTGCTGTTTTTGTTTTCACCTCCGTTCTAATAATTGCCTGTCCTTGTGCTCTTGCACTTTCACTTCCATTCACATTTGGCAATACTATGCGGATATTCGGAAAAAATAAATTTTATTTAAAGAATGTTTCAGTTGTTGAAAATCTTCATAAAGTTAATTTAATTGTTTTTGACAAGACTGGTACAATTACAAATCGGACTGAAACAGAAATTGAATATTCTGGAATACCTCTTAAAGAACATGAAAAACTACTTATCAAATCACTTGCAAATAATTCAACTCATCCTTTAAGTAAAAAAATATTTGAAAAAATTATTGTAGAAAAAGAAATTCTTTTTCCTGATATATATATAGAAAGCTTGGGTGAAGGGATTGAAGGAAAATTTAATGATAAAAGAGTCAGAATTGGAACGAAAGATTTTGTTTTTAATGACTCGATGCTTAAGGAAGAGTTTTTATTAGTCAGTAACTTAAATATTAATAAGACAAATGTTTTCATATCAATAGATGGCATTGTAAAAGGATTATTTATTTTTCACAATTCATATAGAGAAAATTTAGAGGAAGTAATTACAGCACTCAATGAAAAATATGAAACTCATCTTGTTACAGGAGACAATGAAGGAGAAAAAGAAAACTTACTCAAATACTTTCGTAAGAAGGATTACCTTCATTTTAATTTTTCTCCTTATGATAAATTAAATTTTATTAAACAAAAACAGTCTGAAGAAAAGAATGTTTTAATGATAGGTGATGGATTGAATGATGCCGGTGCTCTGAAACAAAGCAATGTTGGCATTACCATTTCAGAAAACGCTTCATATTTTTCTCCCGCTTGTGATGCGATTCTTGAAAGTTCTTCTTTTAAAAATATAAATAAGTTTATTAAATTATCACATACAAGTATAATTATTATTAGAATGAGTTTCTTATTATCATTTTTATATAATATACTTGGGTTATCTTTCGCTGTGCAGGCTCAATTATCACCGGTTATAGCCGCAATCCTTATGCCTCTTAGTTCAATTTCTGTTGTTGTTTTTACAACATTAACAACTAATTTTTTTGCAAAAAAATATAATTTATAAATGAGTGTTATCATTATACTTATCGGTTTTAGTTTAATTGTAGCAGCTGGATTTCTGTTTTTTTTCATCTGGGCTGTTAAATCAGGTCAGTATGATGATCAATATACACCATCAATAAGAATTTTGTTTGAAGATGAAAAAAAAGATGAAAAATATTCAGAAGATACATTAATAAAAAAAGAGGAGTAATTAATGCAATTGGAAAAATTTAGTTACGACAACAAGATTGTTAAGGCATTCACACTGGCTACTGCTGTATGGGGTGTTGTTGGTATGCTTGTAGGTGTGTTTATAGCAACTCAATTGTACATTCCTGCTTTAAATCTTGGAATTCCTTATACAACTTTCAGTCGGCTTCGTCCACTTCACACTAATGCGGTTATCTTTGCTTTTGTTGGAAATGGAATTTTTATGGGAATTTATTATTCCTTGCAAAGATTATGCAAAGCAAGAATTTATAGCGACCTGCTAAGTAAGATTCATTTCTGGGGTTGGCAGTTGATAATTCTTTTAGCTGCTTTAACTTTGCCATCAGGGATAACAACAAGCAAAGAATATGCAGAACTTGAATGGCCAATTGACATTTTAATTGCTGTTGTATGGATTGTGTTCTCCTGGAATGTTATCGGAACGATTCTAAAAAGAAGAGAAAAACATATGTATGTAGCAATTTGGTTTTATCTTGCTACAATAGTTACAGTCGCAGTTTTGCATATTGTAAATTCTTTTGAAGTGCCGGTATCTTTTCTGAAAAGTTATCCAATCTATGCTGGTGTTCAGGATGCTCTTGTGCAATGGTGGTATGGACATAATGCAGTTGCATTTTTCTTAACTACTCCTTATTTAGGTTTAATGTACTACTTTCTGCCAAAGGCGGCGAACAGACCGGTTTATTCATACCGGCTTTCTATTATACATTTCTGGTCTTTGATTTTTCTTTACATTTGGGCAGGACCTCATCATTTGCTTTACAGTGCTTTACCAGATTGGGCTCAATCTCTTGGGACAGTATTTTCTCTTATGCTTATTGCTCCTTCCTGGGGAGGAATGATTAATGGTCTGCTCACTTTAAGAGGAGCGTGGGATAAAGTTCGTGAAGATGCAGTACTCAAATTTATGGTAGTAGCAGTCACAGCTTATGGAATGTCAACATTTGAAGGTCCAATGCTTTCATTAAAAAATGTTAATGCTCTTGCTCATTTTACTGATTGGATTATTGCTCATGTTCATATTGGTGCTCTTGGTTGGAATGGATTTTTAACTTTTGGGATTCTTTATTGGATAGTACCGAAATTATGGAATACAAATTTATATTCTAAAAAACTTGCTAATTTTCATTTTTGGATTGGTTTCCTTGGAATTGTTTTCTATGCTGCCTCAATGTACTGGTCAGCTGCTGTACAAACTTTAATGTGGAAACAATTCACTCCTCAAGGACTTTTGCAATATCCTAATTTTTTAGATACAGTATTGCAAATTATTCCAATGTATGTAATACGATCCTTTGGTGGATTACTGTATTTTACAGGTATTATAATTATGGTTTATAATTTAATTAAAACTGCTAAACAGGGAAGTTTTGTAAATGAAGAACAAGTTGAGGCTACAGCAATGGACAAAACTCCTATAGCATATAAAAAGGGAATGGGACATCATTGGCTTGAGAGCCGCCCGATTAAATTTACAATATTAGCAACAGTAGCAATTCTGATTGGTGGATTAGTTGAAATGATTCCGACATTTGTAGTAAAATCAAATATCCCTACAATATCTTCAGTCAAACCTTATACTCCACTTGAACTTGAGGGAAGAGATTTGTACATAAGAGAAGGTTGCAATTCCTGTCATTCACAACTTATTCGACCGTTCAGAAGTGAAGTTGAACGTTATGGTGAATATTCAAAAGCTGGTGAATACGTTTATGATCATCCATTTTTATGGGGCTCAAAAAGAACAGGACCTGATTTGATGAGAGAAGGGAAAAAATACCCAAATCTTTGGCACTATCACCATATGATGGAACCGACCTTGATGTCTCCAGGATCAATTATGCCAGCTTATCCATGGCTTGGAGAAAATGTTTTAGATGTAAGTTTCTTAGTCAAAAAAATATCAGTACTAAGAAGTTTAGGCGTGCCTTATCCCCAAGGGTTTGAAAATAAAGCACACAATGAACTTAAGAAACAGGCAGAGGAAATTACATTAGATTTGCAAAAATCAGGAATAGCTGTTGATTCTGATAAAGAAATAATAGCGTTAATAGCTTATTTGCAAAGACTCGGAACTGATATTAAAGTTGAAAAAAAGGTTAAGTAAAGAGATTAGAATATGATTAGCAATGTTTTATCTTCTATCGATGGAATTGAAATTTATCCTTTAATAGCAATGATTATTTTTATTTTTCTTTTTGCTATATGCTTGATTTATATTTTTAGACTTGACAAAAATTTTCTGCATAAAATGGGAAATCTTCCTTTAGAAACAATTAATGAAAACGATATTAATGAAGGAATTAAAAATGAATAAATGTTTCAAATACAAATTTCAACATGTAATTTATTTAATCTTATTACCCTTCACAACTTTTGCACAGACGCAAAATGGTGAATCAAATGATTTTATTGAACTATCTTTTTTTATTTTCTTTACACTAAT
>CAZQSR010000107.1:0-7585 GCA_964596145.1 uncultured Ignavibacteriaceae bacterium | reverse complement strand
TCGACTTCTACTCGGAAGGCTACAACATCGAGTCCGACATGCTGTCGCACTTCGCACAGCGGGGTTTGACGATAGGGGAAGTGCCCATCGGGGTGAGCTACGCGGTCACCAACGGCCACAAGAAGAACCCGATCTCGCACGGCCTGGACGTGCTGAGCCACATCATCGGGCTTGTCGGGTACCGGAGGCCGCTGATCTCGTTCGGTGTGCCGGGAGGGGTATTAACGGTGATTGGGGTTACTTCGTTGTTGTATACCCTGACTGAGTTATATACCGGAGGAGCGTTTCACTCGGTGATGTTTGTCGGCGGGATTAGCTCGCTAATCTTAGGGTTGCTGCTGGTGACGACGAGCTTGATTTTGAATAGCCTGGTGCAAGTGATGAATGTGGGGAAGTGATTTGGAAAAAATCGGTAATACCGAAGATTCATTGTGTGCTCGGCCAATTAATAAATTAAAAACTGATGATGGTCCATATTTTGCCAGCATCATTATTGTTACCTTTAATCACAGTAAATATCTAAAATCCTGTATTCAATCCTTAAAAGCACAAAATTTTCCACATGAAATCATTGTTGTGGACAATGGCTCCACGGATGGGACAATAGAAATAATACAGAGACAATTTTCAAACATCAAACTGATTTTATCAGGAAAAAACGTTGGTTATGGTACGGCCAATAACATCGGGACTGATCATGCAAAAGGAAATATCATTGTTTTTCTCAATCCTGATACGTATGTTCAAAAAGGTTGGCTCCGTAATTTAGTAAATCCCATATTGCAAGAAAATCATATAATTACAACTCCAAAGATTCTCACATATAATGGTAAAATAATTAATACATGTGGAAATATCAACCATTTTTCTGGTTTAACTTTTACAAGGGGATTGGGAAAATCTCCAAATGAATACACAAAAAGAGAAGAGGTTTCAGGCATATCAGGGGCTTGTTTTGCCCTGAAAAAAGAGGATTTTCTATTATTAGAGAGATTCGATGAATCATTTTTTCTTTACAATGAAGATTCCGATTTTTCCTGGAGAGCTCAATTATATGGATATAAAATTCTTTTTATTCCCCACTCTGTAGTATATCATGATTATTTCCTTAAAATGAGTCCAGAAAAATTGTATCATCTCGAAAAAGGGAGGTACCAAATTTTAAGGAAATATCTACGAAGTAAAGATATTATAATATTTTTTCCATCTTTAGCATTGACTGAGATAATGGTATTCTTTTATTCGATAAAATTTGGCTTGAATGGTCTCAAATTTAAATTTAAATCTATTAAAAATGGATTAAGAAGTCCTATAAATGAGATAAGGGGTGATTATCGTTCTCTATTTTTTCACCTTTCTGTTACAATCCCAGATGATCAATTAACAATGAATAAATCCGAAAATATTGGGAAAAAGATTTGTAATAGCATTTTTCGAATTAATTATCGAATGATTCAATAAGGGCTTATAATACTAATGGGAATATCTTCTATGGAAAATAGATTGATAAGCATTGTGGTAACGAATAGCATCAATAAAATAAATTCAAAGATTTGGTATTTTTCATGAATATTATTATCGTTCGTGGAAGAGCTATTGATCCCGCAGTCCATAAAGTATGCACCTCTCTTTCCAAGAATGGATATAATGTCAGATTATTACTTTGGGATCGTCAAAATACATACCCTTATTCAAAGAATAACGAATATATTGTTGACAAATGTTTAATAAAATCTCCTTACGATGAATTCACATCAATTTTTTATTATCCATTCTGGATCTTTTATCAATTCATATATTTAATTAAAAATAACACGGATATCATTCATGCCAATGATTTAGATACTTTAATTCCAGCAATACTAATAAAACTTATCAAAATTAAGAAATTATGCTACACAATCTATGATTTTTATGCTGATAATTTACCTGCAAAAACTCCAAATATTTTCCGAAATTTAATTTCAATTATTGAGAAAATAGGGATTTCCCAAACTGATGCACTTTTCCTTGTTAGTGAAGAACGCTATAAACAGATAGAGGGATCAAAAATTAAAATTTTGAATTATATTTATAATACTCCTGAAGATACCTATACTCAAAACAACAATTTAAGCCAAAATACCAAAGAAAATGCAGAATTTTCAATATTTTACGCAGGCACTCTCATTGAGGACAGAGGAATACTGAATCTTATAAAAACAATTGAAGAAATCGACAATATAAAATTAATTATTGCAGGAATTGGCCCACTCACAAATTATTTAAAAAATATTTCAGTTTCTCAAAAAGGAAAAATGCAGTATTTATCTTGGTTATCTTATAATGAAGTTATTGGATATACCAGGAATGCAGACCTCCTTTTTGCATTTTATGACCCAAAAATTCCCAATAATCGCTATGCAAGTCCAAATAAACTTTTTGAAGCAATGATGTGTAGAAAACCAATTCTCGTGAATGATGGAACAACAATGGCAGATATTGTTCGGAAAGAAAATTGTGGACTTGTTGTACCTTACGGAGATGTTGAAGCAATCAAGCACGCTATCTTAACCCTTAAAGATAATCCCGAACTATGCACCCAACTTGGGAAAAATGGGAGAAGTGCATATGAGGAGAAATATAGTTGGAAGATAATGGAGAAGAGATTATTAACAGCATACAGTCAGTTTGCTTAAAGCCTGACTTTGCCAGTTGGATCTCAAAGCATACCGAAGATGTAAACTATAGTAATCAATTTTTTGTCAGGAAAACCAATTTGACAGTTCAGTGATTTATTGCATCACCTTTCCTGAAATACCCCAATTCAGCCTTAAAACCATCGTGTTAATGGCATCAAAATTGGAGTAGACATACCTTTTAATTGAATCACTAAAACAATAAACTCATCATAAACAACGAATAATTGTTATTTAGGATGAATGTTCTAATCCTTGATGCCCATCCCAATGAGGATGCGAGAATAGATAGACATATAAACTATCTCCTTGAACAAAAATTTAATGTTTATAGAATAAAAATTAATTATCTATCTGACTCATCTAAGCCAGGACCTTTTTCAAAATTTGGTGAGAAAAGTTTTCGGATCAATTTATTAGATTTTCATGGTAAAATACGAACATTAATTTATCTAAAATATTGTTTAGGGAAAAAAAGTGTCATAGAATGCCTTAATGGATTAAAATCACTCAATTTTTCCTTAAATAATACACTCATTATTCATGTCCATAATCCTGAATTATTACCTTTAGCTCAAAAACTAGCTAAAAAATATTTTTGCAAAGCAAAAATTGTGTATGATCGTCATGAGGTTTATGAAAAATTGGTAAAGAATTTTGGTATTTCTATACCCATTTTATATGAAAAAATGTCAAAAAAGATAATTTCGGGTGTTATTGTCGTATCTGAATATCATTCAGACAAAACCAAGCAACTATTCCCTGATTCAATTGTTGCAATCGTTCCAAATTACCCCCTTTCAACAGAATATGATAATCAATTAATTAATGCGAAAATTAAATCGTTTTCACAAGATTCTGAAATAACTATGATCTATATCGGTGGTCTCAATAATTATGCTGACCGTGATGTCGATCTGCTTTTAAAAATTGGAAGAACCTGTCTATCATCAAATGATCGTGTAAAATTTTTAATCGGAGGGACGTTCTTGGATCCGGAATCAAAATTAAATATCGAAAGAATGTCCCAAAAATTTGGGAATAGGTTTCAATTCCTTGGATACGTTCCAAGACAAACAACCATACAACTTACACAGAACTCTCACATTGGTTTTTTTTTGGTAAGGCCAAGATCAAGTTACTGGGTAAAAACATCCCCTAATAAAATATATGAATACTTGATGTGTGGAACCATTCCTATATATCGAGCAGACGTTGATCATGCAGATAAATTGCGTAATTGTTCACTGTCGTTTAAGCGATCTGATAGTGATGACAGCATCATCAATGCAGTTCTTGATCTTCTGAATAAACCTGAAAAAATGAAGATGGATATGAAAAATGCAAAGGAAATTAGTGTAAGGTTTACCTGGGAATCTGTCGCTTGCCGGTATGTCGATTTATACCGATTGCTTCTACCTTCTTCATGAATTCCTATTCCTTCTTACAAAAAAGACCGCAACTGGAATAAAAAAGAGCATGTATCTACTAAATGGTATGACAATAAATTCCATAAATAATTATTAAGTGTAGCGTGCCAGAGTTACTGTCCTAAAATAGTGACATAATTTATGTCCGCTCTCCAGAGCATCGAAACGGTGCTTGCGGGTGAAAGCGACAATGGAGATCAGGACTAAAGCAGTCGTATCCTATGAGGAGGGGATACGAAGTGCCAAAGAGATTGGAGAGCTGTATAGCATCTCAGAAAGAACCGTGAGACGATGGGCGCAGCACCATCGTGAGGATCCCGAGACCGGACTGAAACCAAAGAAGACCGGGCCGAAACGGTCACGACGAGCGATTCCCGTATCGTTGGAGCAACGGATAATCAGGCTCAAAGGAAAATACCCTGCCTGGGGACCCCGAAGAATCAAGCACCAGTTCAATCTTCCCTGTTCCTGGAGAACTGTTCATCGTATCCTCAAGAAGCATGGACTGCTCATCCGAATCAAACCCAAACCACAACCTGCCGGCAAACGGTTCCAGTGTCAACATGTTGACAGCATGTGGCAAGGCGATACCTTTCAGTTCCGAATCCGGGGTGTCGGCAAGGTCTATGTCACCGGATTCACCGACGATTGTTCCCGCTAACGCGTGAAAAGCAAAGTCTATCTCCACAAAGATGCAGCCTCTGCTGTCAACACTCTCCAATGGGCACTCCGTGCCGGACGAATCGCTCGTGAAATTTACCTTGATAATGGGAAGCAATTCGTCTCAAAAGCATTCAAAGCTGAAGCACAGAACCATGGTATCAAACTCATCTTCGGCAGGCCGTATCACCCTCGCGGCCGCGGGAAAATTGAACGATACCACCAGACTCTCTACCGGGAACTCATCGCCCTCAAGGAGTTCCGGTCACTCAGTCATTTCCGACGTGAACTCTGGAACTTCGATCAGTTGTACAACAACTGGCGCAAGCAGGAGATCCAAGACTGGATGACCCCAGCTTCAGTTTACAACAACGAAATCAATTTCAATAAAAAACAGAAAATGTCTATCACGTGGAAAAAAACTCTGTCAACAAAACGGACATTAATTGTAGCACTCTACAATTAAGTTAGGAAAATTCATGCAAGCAGATAACGAGAATTGGAAAAAACATATATTACAGTATATCAGATTTTTAATTCCTTATCTTCCATGTATAATCTTATGTTCAATCATTGCAGGTATTTGTATAACACTTTTCTTTCAACAATTAAATCTTGCATTAAGAGGTACGTTCATAGCAGTTCCTCTGCTTTTAGGTTCTTTTCTCCTTCTCACCATATGTAAAAAGGACCTTACTTTCAATAATACTATTACTATTTTTTCTTTCAATAAAAAATATCTTTTGATATTATTTGTCTCTCTATTTTCACTTACAATTTTTATGTTGGCTGTTAATCTTGGGGGGTCCTGGATTTATCCGACTCTGGTAACTCTGCTCTATGTAGTTATACTGATCCAACTTCTCTCAAAAGATTTTTCAAAGAATATCCTGTTGCTTGAAATCATGCTAACTCAGGCAGATTTCATCTGGTGTACGCTTGTAAAATACGATTTCTACTTTGGGGGAACGGATATTATGCCACACCAATTTATGGCAACGATAACGTATTTGTCCAGTTACATAATTCCCCCATCATCATCACTGTTTGCAAATTATTCATATTTCCCTCTTTTTCATATTTTTCTTGCAGAATGTTCACATGTAATTGGAATAGATATTCAAACTACTATTTTTTCCGTTACTTGGCCTATATCTGTTATCAGCATTATCTTTGCATATTATATTTTTCGGAATATGGTGAATAATGAACAAATCGCCTTGATGGCATGTTTAATTTACTCAATGATCGCTATAGATTTGACTCTTAGTCAATATATGATCCCCCGATCGCTGGCTTTTGTAGGTTTTCTAATACTCTTATATATTATGACTTCAATCAACCGCCACATCTCTATGGATAATAATTTGTTAATCAGCACTATTCCCTTTGGTATCCTAATAATTATAATAATGCTTTTTACAATTTTCGTTCATCAAGTCTCGATAATTTTAATAATTGTTCTGTTGTGTATTTTGATGGCTTGTGAATGGTTTGTAGCCCGTCAAAAATATATAAAAAATTCGGTATTATTAATATTAATCATCCTCTCTATTGCTTATTGGGTTTTTGTGGCATTTTCGTTTACAAAATCCTTAACAATATTGTTTTTTAATGCAGATCTTATTGATAATCCAGTGATGATTAGTATAGCTGATCTTTCATCATCGGCATTATTTTATATCAATTCCATTGGAACAGAAATTCTGTTGTTTTTTGTAGTAATTGCAATAGGATATCTTTTATGGCGTAAGAAATCAGATTACCTCACAGTCCTGGCATTATTTACGTTAATAACTCTGGTTTTGTATGTGCCCAACCCCCTCACGATGATCGGGCAACTTACAAATTTGTTTGGATTTAATAGATTTGGATTATTCCTCGGTCCAGTTATGGCTTTAATAATGGCCGTGGGTATATATATTGTCTCTCAATATCTGATCAAGATAAAAATACCAATAAATATTACTGGCATTTTATTTATTTTGCTGATATTTATATATGCGTCATCTGCAACAGGTCTGTTGAAAATTGATCAGCCAATTAACCGTGAATATTTTAATTCAGATGAGGTAAAGGGTCTTGACTTTATTAATGGGTATGTTCCCTATGGCTCTACCATTTATACGGATTATTTTAGCCAGAGATATTTAGATAAGAGCTATTTTAACGATAGCAAGGTCCTTGGTCTCCCGTATTTCATCGCGGATATTATTTCGAATCTAAACGCTTTACCGTCTTATAATGGGTATATTGTGTTGCCCTATAAGCAATTCATAGGGTCCGGCTTATATTTAGGTACCATAAATGAAGTCAGTTCACAGAGTATTTTTGTTTATCCAACGGGAGAAAATTTGATTAAGATGAGGGTGGGTTTAGAACCGAAAAATAAGCTGTACTCAAATAATGCTATCGTGATTTATTCATAAAATTTGAGTAAGAATAATGTACCAAATTAGCCCTTGACTGTTCTCTAACAGCAATATATTTTCCCATTTCCTATGGACCTTCAAGATATGGTTTTATTCACTTCAACAATCCAAGCGAAGATCTTCGGCCCATCCCATAATGTCATCTGAAACGAGTTTCCTGATCTCGCAGAAATCCATGTATTGTATCCTCCTACCTTCAAATTGGTGGTAAAACTTACACAATGGTACCGTCCCTAATAGGCTGTAATTTCAGATCCTGTATCCGCACAGGATATCTCCCCTGCATCGGATAAATACCGTCTGCTTGTGATCCACTCTTCATTGATATCTATGAGGATAGATCCCGCAATTCTTAATAAGGAAGAATCATTAGGAAATGCCCCAA
>CAZQSR010000106.1:0-7600 GCA_964596145.1 uncultured Ignavibacteriaceae bacterium | reverse complement strand
TGAAGCTATAGGAATATTCCCGGTTCTTATTAAAGTAGAAATATATACATCATTTTTTTCTGTACGATAAAGGCTGACCAAATTATCTTTTCCAAAAAGGCTTTCATCTACAGAAAGAATTTTTCCATTGGAAAAAATTGTTTTGCTGAAAACGTATTTCATCAATCCGCTTATTTTATTGCTTTCAACGGAAGATTGCAAAATTTTTCCTGCAACAAGCTGGTTTTGACTAATTTGTTTATTCAAATTATTCTGAGGAAATATTACTGCAAACGATAATGATAATATTAGTAAAAGATTTAAAACGAATTTCATCACAACTCCTTTTTTAAATTACTTATTAAACTTTAAATCACGATTTTGGGAAAGTTCAAGACTTATTACAAAGTCTATTTCTGCCAATTTTTTAATTTTTTCAGTATTGCCGGAAGCAGTAAATAAATCACCAGTTATTGTTCCAATCATCGCTCCGCTGTTTCCAAGTACTTTTTTCATCTCTGTAGTTATTTCTTTATTACATTTACCAATCACAGATATTTCTTCTGAAGATTTATTTATGTCTTGAATTTTTTGTTTCAATGCTGTATCGAATTTCTTTTCAATCAATTCATTGGAAGATGAACAACCAGATAAAAGAATTGAAATTCCTGCAAGCAAAATGAAGTAAATTTTCATATCACACCTTTTAATAATTATTTGACTGCAATATAGTTCTAAGAAACATTTTCTTAAGTGCTTTTGGACAAAATTCTTTTTGCCCAAAAGATTGGTTTTTTAGGTTACAGTTAATTTTTATTTTAAATGTGTTAATAATATTTATTCAAACGTTTAATTGATAAAGACAAAAAATACTCTTTCTGATGAATTTATTTCCAAATTGTTTGAAATAACAGCCGGTTATTTTTCGGTAAATGAATTCGGTGAAGTAATAAAAAAATTTAATTCCATTTTTTTGCGTGTTCATAAATCCACCGAATGCGAATCGAACCTTTTAAGAATTATTTCTTCTCTTTATGATAAAATCCTGTTTCTGAAAGACTCTCTCCTCTATCCACATTATCTTGAAATAATTATTACTGCGGCTTCTTACAGCAATTATCTTACCGATATTCTTGTCAGAAATCCGGAGTACATTTATCTGCTATTAGATTTACAACAACTAAATAAAACTTTAGGTTCTTCATTTGAGAGAGAGATTCATAATTATATTTCAAAGTACAATTCATTTGAAAGTAAAATCGCAGCACTGAAAAGCATTAAAAGAAAAGAAACGTTAAAAATCGCCTGCAAAGATTTACTGGGATTTTCAGAACTTACAGAAACCACAAATCAATTATCTATCCTTGCAAAAGGATTGATAAAATCTTTGTTTGAACTTTGTTATGAGCATACTCTTAAACGTTATAAAATTAAAAATGTAAAGAGTAATTTTTGTTTGATTGCCCTTGGTAAACTTGGCGGAAATGAATTAAACTACAGCTCGGATGTGGATTTAATTTGCTTTTACGATAAAGAATCAAAAATTCAGCACAAAACATTTTATGAAATATTATCAGAAGCGATCCAATTATTCATTGAAAAATCAAGCCGAGCAGATGAAAATGGATATTTGTATCGTATTGATTTTCGTCTTCGTCCTGATGGAAAATATTCTCCATTATGCAAAACAATTTATGATTACCTCAGTTACTATGAAACTAAAGGTGAAAGCTGGGAAAGGCAAATGCTTATTAAAGCATCTTTTCTTTATGGAGACGAGAAGTTATTTGCTCAGTTTACCGGATATCTAAATTCCTTTATTTATCCTTCCGCCTTTAAACATTCACCACTTGAACAAATTAAAAATTTGCGACAGGTTACAACCGATAGACTTGTTGATAATAACAATATTAAACTCTCTAAAGGCGGAATTCGTGATATTGAATTCTCTGTTCAGGCATTGCAGCTGCTAAATGGATATAAATATAAATCTTTAAGAATTGGTAACACAATTAAAGCAATAGATGAATTATTAAAATTAAATTTAATTTCTATAGAAGAAAAAAACATCCTTCGTTCTTCATATACTTTTTATAGAAGAATTGAGCATTTCCTGCAACTAATAAATGATGCGCAAACACACACAATCCCCAAAGACAGAAGTAATCAAAGAACACTTGGTTTATTTCTTGGTTTTAATTCGGAAAAGAAATTATTAAAGTCTGTTGATTTTAGTAAAAAGAAAGTTTTGAAGATTTTTAACTCAATAACCGGATTAAAATCCAGCAAAGATTCTTTTTCGCTTCAGAAAATCAAATTCAAAGATGCCTCAGGAGCCGTTAACAACTACCTTTACTTAAAAGAAGGAAAAGGTTTGATTGAACAAAGAGAATTTGACATACAAAGCATTAATGCCTTTGTAAAAATTGAAGAAGTTTTTTTTACTTACTTAAAACGCTGTAAAAATCCCGACTTGGTTTTGCAAAATTTTGTCCGCATAATAAGGAATTCAAGGTTTCCTTCTGTCTGGTATGATGAGTTTACAGATAAGATATTTTTCCTGTCTTTCCTAAAGCTTTGTGAAAATTCTCAAAAAGCCATTGAGCTTTTTGCAGAAGATAAACCACTGCGGGAATTATTCCTGAGCAGAAAAGTTTTTGAACCATTGATAATCGATAAAGATCATCTTCTTGATACAAAGTCAATTCTATTTATTTGTGTAGTACAATTTGCACTTCAAATCCGTAATTGCCAGTCTGTTCAAAATTCTATGGCAAGAATTATAAAGAAAAAAATTATTGCCGCAGTAAATTCTTTTGTAAAAAGTATGAAAGAAAAATATTTTGTTGCAGCAATGGGAAGTCTTGCAAATAACCAGTTGTCTTTTGCCTCCGATATTGATTTGATTTTCATTGCAAAGAATAATGAACCAACTAACGAACCCGAACAAAAATTTATTCTTCTCTTAAAAGAATTAAAATCTTTACTACATCCCTTCCAGGTTGATTGTCGTTTACGTCCAGAAGGTAAAAGCAGCCAGATTTTATGGAGCATTAAAGATTACAAATATTATCTTTTAAGTCGTGCAAGGATTTGGGAATTACAGGCCTTGTGTAAAACTGATTTCATTTGCGGAAACAAAAATCTTTTTGATGAATTTATTGATGTAGTTAAGCTGCGAATTTCAAAAGAAGAGCCGGTTACAATTGCTAAAGAAATTAAATCAATGAGAGATAAAATAAACTCACAGGAAAGATCAAGTAAGGTTTTTAATATTAAAAAAAGCATCGGAGGTTTAAACGATATTGAATTTCTTACTCAGTTTTTAATACTTTGCAATGTAAATTTATATTCTTCCTGTATCGGAAAGAATTTTAATTACACAATTAGATTGCTCTATATAAAAAAACTAATTACAAAAAGAGATTTGATAGCATTACAAAACAATTTTTCGTTTCTTAAAAAGCTGCTTATGACTTTGCAAAGTACCACAAATGATTTCTTCCCGATATTACAGGTTGACTTGGTAAAAAATTTGCGAATCCCCGGATTTCCCGCGTCAATTAATCTTAAAAATGAAATTGAAAAAATCATTACTTCTAATTCCAATATTTTCAATAAATATCTTAACACCAAATGAACTTACTTAAAAAAACATACTTGTTAATTGCCGGATTAATTTCTTTTATTGTATTTATAATTACTCTTGCGCCCTCTGTAATTCAAATTGATTCGGGTGAACTTGCCACAGTACAGATTAACCTTGGTATTGCTCATCCAACAGGCTACCCTTTGTTTACTATACTCGGTTACCTTTTTACTTCTTTGCCATTACCTTTTAGCGGAATTTATAAAACAAACTTACTTGCAGCTTTATGGTGTTCTCTGGCAATTGTTATGTTTGTTATAACTTCTAAATTAATTTTACAAAACATTAATTCATTTCAGATAAAGAAGAACTTAATATCAAAAGCCGATAAGAAAAAGAAACGTCAGGATAAAAAACAAGTTAACAAACCAGAACCGGTTGAACCAGCTTTATCAGATATTATGGTTTATTTACCTGCTCTTGCCGGTGGACTTATTCTGGCCTTCAGTAAAACTTTTTGGTTTCAAAGTACTTCCGTCGAAGTTTATTCTTTACAGGTTTTTTTAAATGTCACAATTATTTTTTTCATTGTTAAAGCTTTTATTTATAACGGTGAAAACAAAAAGAAAGAGCTATTAAATTGGTTGCAGGTTGCTGTTGTTCTTGCGTTTGGTTTCAGTAACCATATGACAACTTTGTTTATAGCTCCTGGGCTTGCTTATCTTTATTTTAATAAGTACAAATTTAATTCCGCTTCGTTAAAAAGAATTTTTGTGATGCTGCTTGTATTCTTTCCCGTGTTAATTTTAATTTATTCTTACTTACCGATAAGAGCTTCTCAGAGCCCTGAAATGAATTGGGGAAATCCGGTTGATCTTGAAAGAATATTAAGACATGTTTCAGGTTTTCAGTACCAGAGCTGGCTATTTTCATCTTTCGATTCAGCAAAAAAACAGTTTAACTATTTTGTAAGCAATTTCCCTTCCGAGTTTAACATTGCTTTGATTATTATAGCGATCGGCATTTATGAAATGTTTCGTCTTACGAAAAAAATGTTTTTATTTACAATTATTACTTTTGCTTTCACCATTCTTTACTCAATCAATTATGATATTGCTGATATAGATTCATATTTTCTACTTGCATATGTTTCGGCCGGTTTATTTGCGGTGTTTGGAGTCCTGAAACTTTTTGAAATTTTGCGAGACCATCATTTACATTATACACTTCCAATAAGTCTTCTTGCTATTTTTATTTTTTTCCAGGCTTATATAACACACGATAAAGTTGATCATCACGATGTTTATACTTTTGAAGATTATACTAAATCCATTCTTCAAACTTCTGATAAAAATGCTGTCATTTTCAGCTACCAGTGGGATTTCTTTATCTCAGCTTCCTATTATTTCAGGCAAGTTGAAAACATAAGAAAAGATGTTTGTATAATTGATAAAGAACTTCTGCGAAGATCATGGTATCCTGTTCAGCTTAAAAGAACATATCCCGGTGTTATTGCAGGAATTCAACCAACGCTTGAACAATTCCTCATTGCACTAAAACCATTTGAGCAAAGCAAAATGTTTGATGCAAATTTACTTGAAACTCTTTACAGAAAAATTATGACAGACCTTGTTGCAACAAACGTTGATAGAAGGACTTATTACATTGGCGCTGAATTATTTGAAAATGAAATGCAAAGAGGAGAATTCAGTCTTCCGGCAGGTTATTATCTTGTCCCGGATATTTTCTTTTTCAAGGTTGTTAAAACACAGGATTATGTACCTGCAAAAGATCCAGTATATTCAATTCGTTTTCCCAAGAAGCGAGATACTTATATTGATTTTATAGAACGTGTTTGCGGCTCAATGCTTGTAAGAAGAGCTTTATATGAAATGCAATTTGATAAGATTGACAGGGCTAAAATTTATATAATGAAACTAAAAAAAGATTTTCCTGCTTATCCAATACCTAAAGGACTTGCTGAAGTTATTGAAAAATAATATTGGATAAATTATTAAATGCCCTGGTCTCTGTTATTACTTAAAGATTTATTTAGAAGAAGGTCCGCTTTTTATATGACTTATAATCTTTGAATCTCATAAGCAATTCTTTCTCTTCCAGATATCTCCAGCACAAAATATTTGGAACCCAGATTAAAGCAGACAATAAACTTAACCCGGCATCCTTTGCCAAAGGGTAGCCAATCACCCAAAAAATAAATCCAAGATACATTGGATGCCTGACAAATGAATACACTCCTCTTGTTACAAGCATATCTATATTTTCAAGTCCCTTTAACTGCAACAACGGAATTATAAAAAGCAACAAACCCGAAGATGATAAAATAAATCCTCCTACTTTAATGACTTCTGGCAGGTGTAATTTAGTTGTATCTTCGTCACACATTAAAAAAAATGATATCCACAAAATTGTCATTACTGTAAACATTAAAAGGAAAATAATTTTATTATGCGGGTTCAACTTCTTCCTGAATTTCATTACAGAATAAACTGTACGAAGTAGATGTGCCAAAAGACACACAGAAAATAGGCCAGTGAAAGATAATTTTATCATTTAATTAATCAACCGCTAATAATTTCTCCGCAAAATTAAAAAGATTGAACCTTAAAAAGAACTAAACCTCACTAATAACGGCAGTTTTGCCAATATTACTTATAAAGCACTTCACATATTTAGAAATGATTTTCTACATTTTAGAAATAGATTTATACGTATTAGAAACATTTTTGCACACTTTAGAAATTAATCTCCACGTTTTAGAAATGTTTCCGTATGTTCTAGAAACGAATTTCCACGGTTTAGAAATAGATTTATACGTTTTAGAAACAGTTTTGCACGCTTTAGAAAGAAATTTTCACGTTTTAGAAACACTTCCTTACCTTTTAGAAAATTCCACTCCTCTTTTAGAAGAAAATCTATACCTTTCCCTAAACAAATTTCCTTACAGGGGAACGTTATAAAGAGTTAAATCAAGTCCTGGTAAAAGCAATAAATACAAACCCCACATAGTAAAACCAATCGATAATGGAATTGTAAGATTATCATCAGCCCAACCATAAGAGATATTTTCTGCAATTGCACCAACACCTGCCGCAATAAAACCGATAATATATTCAGCTGGTAAATAAGCAACTTTTGGTGAGAATACAACTACAATAGCTGCGCTAATAAAAAACGCAATTGTTCCTTCAAGACTTTTAGCAAGAAATTTATGTTTACCATAACGTCGGCCAAGCAATGCCGCTGTAGAATCGCTAATAATAAGAATTGCAAAAGCAGTTACAAACAAAACTTTAGGAAAAATAATAACACAGGCAAGTGCAGAAATTAATACATAAGTCGCACCGTTCAGATTTCTCTTTTTATGGTCCATCTCGTGCTTACGCAGCATAAAACCAAAAAACAAATAAAAGAGCTTTGCCATTTTAGGCAAAAAGTAGCGACCCACATCAAGCACCAGTGCAACTATAGTCATAAAACTAAGAATATAAATAGCTGCAATCCTCGGGATGTAGTAATAGATAACCGGGATTGATAAACTGCAAAGATGAATCAGCTTTCTTACAACTTCATCCCTGTAATTTATTGTGGCATTATCAACTTTGTTCATCAGGCGGATTAATTGATGCTAACTTTTTTTGTTCTAATAATTTTTTTACATGTTCTGGCACTTCATCCGTCTTTTCCTGCACAATACTATTCTTTTTTACAGGAGGCAGCGACTCACCTTTCATAAGCTTATCAATTTCTTCTGCATCAAGAATTTCTCTATCAAGCAATTCTTTTGAAAGAAGATGAAGCATATCAATGTTATCTTTAAGAATTTGTTCTGCTCTATCCATGCAGGAATTAACAACGTTTTTTACTTCAGCATCAATTTCAATTGCTGTTTGTTCGCTGTAATCTCTTGGTCTAGAGATTTCTCTACCAAGGAATATTTCTTCTTCTTTAACGCCATAATTTATTGGACCAAGTTTATCGCTCATTCCCCATTCACAAATCATCTTACGT
>CAZQSR010000105.1:5282-7651 GCA_964596145.1 uncultured Ignavibacteriaceae bacterium | reverse complement strand
CATTTATGGGCAATGTTAAGCTGCTATTTTTTTGGATATCACTGGGAACATCATGAATATCCTAAAACACCCTGGTGGCAATTGTAT
The DNA here is from genome assembly GCA_964596145.1 of uncultured Ignavibacteriaceae bacterium. Lineage (GTDB taxonomy): Bacteria > Bacteroidota > Ignavibacteria > Ignavibacteriales > Ignavibacteriaceae > CAZHVS01. The sequence continues at coordinate 7,564 of CAZQSR010000105.1, read as the reverse complement.
AAAATAAAAAAGAGCAGATATACTGCTCCTTGAAAAATTTATCTACACAACTCTTAGAAAATACTTTTTATAAATTCCATCTTAATTGCTCTATCGGCTGCACCAGGCGACCATTTTTTATTATTCAATAAATCTCTTAAATCCAATCCAAGAGTTAATCCTTCACCAACTGACCATCGAACACCGAGATTCAGGTAACCATTTCCTTTGCCAAATTTTTTTGCAGCATTATCATTAAAAGCAAAATTATATTCCATATTGAAAGACACTTTCTTTCCAATAGTTTTTTCAAAACCCACCATCATATTAAGGAAGTTATCTCCATCTTTGCTTTCAAGAGAATAGTTTACACAGCCATGTACACTTAAATATCCAAAGAATTCAAAATTTTTAGAAGCACTTGCAAAAAAACCGGGAGATTTAATTTCAAATCTATTCGATGAATCAAAATAAACACCTTTTCCCTGCGAATCGAAACCGATAGACAATGCAGGCATATTTAATGCTTCATCCATCAGTCTGAAACGAAGATTAACACCGGGAAGTTTATACCATTTTGGAGAACCAGAACCAATAAGATTTTCACCGCCATAAGAAATCCCGAAACTGACTCCATCAAATGCACCAACTTCTAATCTCGAAATAAGCACACCATTTGGTAATATATCACTGCTTACATTAACATATCCTTTTTCAAGAATTCCTGACGAAGGCATATCAATAAGATAGCGATACTCAAATTTAGCATCTTCTCCAGCAGTACCCTGGGCAAATAAATTGCAAGCCACTAAAAATATAACAGCAATCAATACTTTTTTCATTTTTCCTCTGATATATAATTAGGAAATAGAATTAGAAATATTTCCATAAGAAATATAAATAAAAACTAATACTCATTCATTACCAGTCTTAAAAATATTTACACAAAATTTGGAAGTATATTTATTTCAACAACAGAAGGAAATAAAGAATATTTTGATTTAAATTTAATTACAACTTTACCGGTTTGATTCTTAGCTTTTAAAATTATTTGTCCATATTCTTCGTCCAATTTCACAATATCAATTAATTCTTTTCCTTCTGTAATATAAAATTTTACGTCCAACTTTCTAAGAGGGGCTTTAAAACCAAGTCCATTGACAGGAAAGACGTTAATCTTCACAACAGACTGGTTATCCGCAAAAATTTCTTTTGTTGAGACTTCATAATTTACTTCATAAATATTGAAGACATAATTATAAACCAGAAACGCAATTACCATCAAGAGTATAATAACAATAAAAATAATTTCTTTCTTCTCCATCATTAAAATTATTTTTTCTTTTTCAATTCCAAAACTTTATTTTTTAATTCATTTGCGATTGCTCTGACTATTTCGTCAGGAACTCCATCATAATGAAGAGATTTTAATCTCATATCGCATTGGTCATTTACATAATCGATTGCAACAAAATCTCCATTCTCATTCAATACAATCTCTGTAGAGAAAAAATCAAGTTTTGTCAATTCACCAATTTTTTGAGAAATATCAATTAATGGCTCTAGTTTAAACTTAATTTTTTCATATTCACTCATAATACAATAATTATGAGTCTGGTCATCCCACCATACAGGAATTACTTTCCCAAAAGCAAAAAAACATCGGAACCAGGCTCTTTTATTATCCAATATAGCAGGATAAATTTTTTGCTGAAGAATGTATTTGTCTTCCCTGTTGTTTCCTCTTTCTTTTAGAACCTCATGTAATGATTCGGCACCGGTGACAACTCCAACACCACCGCCAGTTGTATTGCATGGTTTAATTATAAAAGGTCTTCTAAGAATTGCAAGATCATCAACTGAAATAAGAATTTTTTCTGTTTCAGATAAAGGGGGTATAATAATTGAATAAGGTACGTTGATACCAGCAGTTATAAATTCAAGGTGCATTGAAGCTTTATCAATTGCGTGTTCTACTTTTTGATATTCATTAAAAATGTGAACTTTCTTTTTCTTTAACAAAATACCAAGTTCAAGAAATTCTTCTTCTACATCCGAGGCTCTGTCCAGTAGAAAATTAAAATACAAATTTTTAGAAACAACTCTTTCTTTAACCTCATTAAGGTTATGATAAGAAATAACAAATGTTTTAAGTCCATTTCTTTGAAATTCGTCTTCGATTATATGCAGAAAATCAACATCATATTCCCACACATAAGCTATTGCAAGGTCAAATTTTTCCATAAAATATAGTATCTTTACACAAGAAAATTATTGTCTTATACATACAAATATAAAGCATT
>CAZQSR010000105.1:0-5272 GCA_964596145.1 uncultured Ignavibacteriaceae bacterium | reverse complement strand
CTAGTCCGAAGCTAAAAATGAGATTTTTATTTCACTTTTTTTTAACGGGCAGTAAAAATATTTTTGAACAAAATTATACATAACGCATGAAAATTTATATAGCAGGATTTTTTTTAATACTAACAATATTGTACGGTTGTTCGCCAACAGCTTTTGATGAAAAACAAGATTCAAACCTCAATAAAGGTGAAGAATCCTCTCGCGAAGTTGATAAACGTAAAGCAATGGACGCTTTTATCAACGGGACAAATGCCGAATCCAGAGGCGATTATGCTTCGGCTATACTTGAATATACTGAAGCGCTTCAATTCGACCCTCAACCAGGAATTTATTACGCTCTTGCTAAAAATTATTATTTCTTAAATAAACTTTCTCTTGCTCTTCAGAATATTAATAAAGCAGTTGAACTTGAGGATAAAAATATTGATTATCTTGAATTACAACAGGATATACTAATTACTGCCAAGCAATATGATAATGCTATTCAAACATTGAATAAAATAATATCATTTGATTCCACAAGAGTATTTGCATACTACCAGCTTGCACGTCTTTATGAAAATAATAAACCACTAAAAGCAATTGAAGTATATAACCGGATCCTTAAAGAAATTGGAAGCGAATGGAATGTATTAATTCGCATTGCAGAGTTATACGAAAGACTTGGAATGCTTGATAAAGCTGCTTTGTCAATTGAAGAAATGCTAAAAATTGATCCTTCAAATAGTTCTTTACAAAAATTTTTAATTGAATTTTATATAAGAAACAAAGAATACGATAAAGCTCTAAGCAATGTAAATGAATTACTGCAGTTTTATCCCGATGACTTAGAAGCCAGAGAAAAGAAAGCGACAATACTGGCGGAAATGGGTTTATGGCAGGAAGCTTCGAATGAATATCAGTATTTGCTGAAACAACAAAACATATCTCTCGATTTCAAAATAAAAATTGGAGCTTCGTATTTTCTGATGGCTCTTAAAGACTCCACTCTTCTTCCTATTGCAAAAAATATTTTCACAACTCTTGATAAAGATACTGTTGACTGGCAGATAAAAATATATCTTGGTGCTATAGCAATAAAAGAGAAGAAAGATTCTACAGCTATAGAAATTTTTAACAAAGTAATTGAACTTGCACCGTGGAATTCAGAAGCGTGGACAAGATTGGGTGGGTTGCTTTTTGATAATCGAAAATATAGTGAAGTAATAAAAATTTTATCAAAAGCGATTGACAATTTCCCGGATGATTTTGTAATGAATTTGATTCTCGGATTGGCATATTCTCAAACAGATGATGATGTTAAGGCAAAAATATTTCTTTCCAAAGCAGTTGAATTAAATCCACTTGATATAACTGCATTATCTGCTTTGGGATATACTTTAAGTCAACTTAAAGAATCAGATGAAGCTATTATTTATCTGAAAAAAGCATTACAAATTGATCCGAAAAACGTTGATCTGATGGGCACGCTTGGATTAATTTATGATGGCAAGGAATCATGGAAAGAATGTGACAGCATCTATTCATTAGCGTTAAGCATCGATTCAACAAACGCACTAATTAACAACAACTTTGCATATTCATTATCTAAAAGAGGAGAGCAACTTGAGCTGGCTTTAAAAATGGTTACTTTCGCTCTGGAAAAAGATCCTTACAATTCATCATATCTTGATACAAAAGGGTGGGTTTATTTTAAATTAGGAGAGTATGATAAAGCAAAAGAATTTATACAAAAATCAATCGATGTAGGTGGTGAAAAATCTGTAATACTTGATCATCTAGGTGATGTATTGTTTATGATGGGGAAAAAAGATGAAGCTATAAAAACCTGGAAAAAAGCTTATGAGCTTGACCAAACGAATGTTACAATAAAAAACAAAATTGAAAAGGGTGAACTTTGAAAAAATTATTTGAAATTTTCTCCATAATCACAATCGTAATTACATTTTTATTTAATGGTTGTTCTTCAACAACCGTTACTCAACAAAATGAAGTTGAGATTTTACCCGCAGACAGGTTAGTAAAAAAGCTTGAAGCAAACAGAAGAAAAATCAGGAAATTTGAAGGAACAGGAACAATTTCTATAAACTCACCTCAATTTAATAATAGTGCAAATTTCCAGGTAATTTTACAAAAACCTGATTCTGTTTATCTCGTTGTATTTGGACCTTTTGGGATTGAACTTGCTAATATTCTGATTGCAAAAAAAGAATTCATTTTTTATGACGCACTTAGTAACACTGCATATAGAGGAGAAGCTAACACATCTGTGTTAAAAGAAATATTTAAAATTGATATTGCTTTAAATGACCTTGTAGATGCCTTTGTCGGCTCAGTAAATCTTACTGATAAACTTTATAGAAATCCGACTTCTTACAAAGTAGAGTACGACAAATATATTTTAACATACAAAGATTCTCTTACACAAAACATTTCCAGTTTTACTGTTAATATTAGAGATTTGGGAATCCGCAGTTATACAGAAACGAACTCTAAAAACAACATTGTAATTAGTGGTGAATATTCAGAGTTTTCTGATGTAGAAAATGTTTCTACACCATATCGTATTGAAATAAAAAATCCAACTCAAAAGCAATCAATATTAATAGAATACAAGAAGATTATTGCTAATTCAAAAAATACATACATAGATTTTCAGCTGCCTGGTGATGCAACAATAATTCAATGGTAAAATTCAACAATTATATTTTTCTTTTTACTTTTTCTGTGGTCAATATTTTTATTTCACCACAACAAAAAGAGATTAACCAGCAAAAAAAAGAGCTGGAAGATTTAAAGAAACAAATTAATAATCTAGAAACAGAAATAAGAAGTACCGATATAAAAGAGAAAAAAAACTATGAACAATTAGAAAACTTCAATAAGCAAAATTTTCTTATCAACAAAATAATAAACAATTATCGTCTTGAAGTAAAAAAGAAGGATACTATTATCGCATCATTGAAACGAGATATTTATACTTTAGAGAGTTATACAAAAAAGCTAAAAGAAAACTACGCCAATTATATAGTTGCTGTATACAAAGGTATTTATAAAGATGATATGATTTACCTTCTGGATTCCAAATCAATGCAGGAAGGTTTGCTAAGGTATAAATATCTGCAAAAATTTTCAGAAAACAGGAAAAAAAACCTTGCAATAATTAAAGAAAATAAAGAACGATTAAACAATGCAAGAATTGATGTTGAGAATCAGAAACAAGAACAAACTTTCTTAATAGCTGATAAGGAAAAAGAAGAATCTTTATTAAAATCAAAACTAAATGAGAAAAAACTATTAATAGCCAAAATTAAAAACGATAAAGAAATATTAAAAAAAGAACTCGATGCAAAACGCAGAGCAGAAAATGAAATCAAAAACTTAATTAGTAAATTAATCGCTCGTGAGGAAGAACGAAAAACAGAAGAGAAAAAAAGATTAGAATTATTAAAGCAAAAACAGAAAACAAATATTACAAACAAAGAGAAAGTAATAGAGAAAACCAAGAACGAAGAAGACATTTCTTTTCCACAAAATTTTTATTCGACTTATGATTTAAAATCTTTTGCAGTACTCAGAGGTAATATGGGTTGGCCAGTAGGCAATGGAAACATCATCAGAAAATTTGGAGAAAACACAAATACAAAATTGAATACCGTTACGATTAATTACGGAATTGACATAAAAGTCAGTGGAAATTTATCGGTTAAATCTGTTGGAGATGGAATTGTATCTGCGATAGAGTGGTTACCGGGATATGGAAGTGTTATTATTATAACTCATAGAGATAATTATAGGACAGTATTTGGTCACCTTTCAGAGATTTTTGTAAAAGAAGGTGATAAAGTGTCTGCTGGCTCAGTAATAGGAAATATAGGCGAAAGTCTTGAAGGATACATTCTTCATTTTGAGATTTGGAATCAAAGAAATTTTCAGAATCCTGAATTATGGTTAGCTAAACGATGAGACTGTTAATCTTTTTACACAGTAACTTTGATGTTTGTTGTTTCAAACGATGTTTAAAGATTATCTAAAATGATTAAAAGTATTTTATCAGAAGGCAAACATGTTTTAGCAGCAAATCTGTTTGAAAGATTAATTTCGATAATCATCTTCTGGCTAATAGCTCGTCTTTTAGGTGCTGAGATTTATGGACAAATTGTAACTGTCTTTGCATTCAGTGGAATAGCTGATGTTTTCTTTCAATTCGGTTTTCCTATTTATATCCAGCGTGAATCGGCAAAGAATAATCCTTCTATTTATAATTCTATAAATCAAATGTTTTCAATCCGAATATGGTTTTCATTTTTATATTTGCTTGTTTGTGTCTTTTATTTTGTTTTTTTTCATCCGGGAACTTCATTATTTCTTGTTTTTACAGTATCATTTGCAGTATTTATTCAGAGTATAAACCAGATTTATAATTCATATTTTTTCGGAACTTTAAATAGTAAAGTGGTTTTAACTTCAATAATTATTTCTCGAACACTTCTAATAATTTTAGCTTTAGTGTTTTTAGGGTTTAGATTTAATTATCATTTAACACTATTATCTTTTTTCGGAAGTTATATTTTACAGTTAATAATTTTAATGAAACATTATAGACAGAAAACGAATCTTCTTAGATTACTAAAATTCTCTCCCAAAAAGGATTTTAAGTTAATTTTTAACTGTTTCCCACTAGCATTAGTAATTATTTTCAGTATGAGTTATGATCGAATAGACTCTATATTAATTGCTTCATTAATGAATTTTAAGTCAACAGGGTTTTATAATGCAGCTTACAGTTTATATAAATTACCACTGCTTCCATTAAGTGTCCTTTTAGTCCCGGCCTTTTCTTTTGTGGCAAAACTTGAAGAAAAAGAAAAGATTCTCTCGATCTTTTTCAAACTTATTGTGGGAGTTAGTATGTATGCAATACTGTTTGCAATTTTTTTATTCTGTTTTTCAAAAGATATAATTGGTTTTATTTATGGTAACAACTTTAATTCTTCAGTATTAGTATTAAATGTTTTATCATTCGGATTATTTTTTGTGATATTGAACAATCTGACCGGGATGATGATTAACGGTTTGGAGCTAAACAAAAAAAATATGTTAATTCTTCTTTTGGGATTAATTATTAATATATTTTGTAATTTATTCTTAATAAAAAAAATTGGTGTTGTAGGTGCCGCCTGGGCTACGGTTTTATCTGAAGTATTTATTTTATTTGCTCAATTCGGTCTTGTGCTAAATTATCTCAGGAAAAAGTAATGAAAGATTTAGT
>CAZQSR010000104.1:0-7688 GCA_964596145.1 uncultured Ignavibacteriaceae bacterium | reverse complement strand
TTGAAAAGCTGCACCAAGTGATTTTGCCGGTAAAAGTAACTCATCAAATGTTCGCTGATTTCCATCAACAAATACTTTTAAACACATAAGTCCCACCACCTCTGCAGAACCATAAATGTAATTGTTGTATTCAATATCACTATAAAAATTAAATTGTAGATCCATTTCCATGCTGTCTAAAAAAGCGACTATATAGCTGGTGTCTATTTTATATTCACGCACAACTTGTTGAAAAGAATGAATAACTGGATTTGTAGAAATACCTTTCTCAATTGCTTCAAAAGTATCTTTTCGAAAATCTTCCAAAAGTTTTTTCTTATCATAGCCATGAAAAGAATCTACAATTTCATCTGCTAATCTTACAAAACCATATATTGAATATATAGGTTGGCGGTATTTTGGAGAGAAAGCCAAAATACCAAGACTAAAAGATGTGCTATATTTATGAGTAATTAGCTTGCTAATTTTATTACTGGTTTGATGATAGATATCCATGATCTTCCTCTATTCTTTCTGTAACTAATTTTGAACTGATAATTACCATTGGCAAACCAGTGCCTGGCGTTGTTGATGCACCAACGTAATATAAATTATTGAATAGTTCATCTTTATTTTTAGGACGAAAAGCTCCAACTTGATTCATTCCATGAGCTAGTCCAAGTCCACTACCTTTATAAAGATTAAAAGCTTTTTCCCAGTCTGTTGGATCAAATATTGTCTTGGAAATTATATTATTTCTAAAGTCAAATTTTGTTCGTTTTGCCAGATCATCAATAATATTATTGGCAAGTTCTTCTTTATCACTCCAGTCTTTTTTAAAACGCAAATCAGGAACAGGACAAAGAATAAAAATATTTTCACAATCCGGAGGAGCCACATTTGCAAATGACTTTGAAGATACATTAACATAATAATAAGGTTTTTGTGGACTTATAGAAGAAGTAAATATTGTATCAGCATATCCACGAAAATTACTTCCAAGAAAATAGTTATGATGTTCAAGATTATCAATTTTACCTTTTACCCCGAGATAAATTGTAAACGGAGCAAGTGTCCAATCCATTTTATCTAATTTATTTTCATTGAAATTTATTCTTTTTAATATTTTCCCTCTAAAAGCAGCTGCATCAGAATTTGAAATGAAAATATCTCCACCCCATTTATTTCCTCTATCATCTATTACATTATTGATTAAATTATTAGTGCTTTCAAAATTTACTATTTCAGTATTATAAATAATTTTTACTCCTCTATCCTGAAGAATTTTAATTAACTCTTCAACCATTCTATACATCCCTCCTTCGACCTTCCAATATCCGTTATGCTTCATTTCAGTATAGTTTAAAAGCGAATAAATGGCTGGTGTTTTAAAAGGTGTTGAGCCAAGAAAGAAAGCAACTAATGAGAAGATTACTCTTGCTTCCTCGGAATTGAAAGTATTTTCAACTTCTTTCCACATAGTTCTGAAAAGATATGGAAGGTGTTTTAATGGCACTTTTATCAATTTAGATAAGTATTGTGCTTTGTTATTAAAATTAGATTTAACTACTTTATCTTCTGTGTCATGAAAAAACTCTCCAGCCTTTTGTAAATATTTTTCAGCTTTAACAGCCAAATCTGGTTCAAGTTCTCCAAATTCTTCTTCAAGTTTTTTTAAATCTTTCCATATTCTGAAAGGTTTATCATTACCTTCAAAAAAGACCTGATAAAGAGGATCAAGAGGAGTTAGTTTAATAGGATTATTGATATTAGTTGAAGTAAAAAGTTCATCAAGTTCGTACGTCATGCTCATAAAAGATGGACCTATATCGAAGGTAAAACCATCTTTCTTGAATTGATTTAATCTACCACCAGCAGAATAATGCTTTTCAATGATAGTAACGTCATATCCTTTTACAGATAGTCTTAAAGCAGTAGATAAACCACCGAGACCAGAACCGATAATAATTGCTTTTCTTTTCATAATTAATAAGTTTATGTAAATACATAATTATAAAGAGGCAAATAAAGTTCTATTTATCAAAACTATTTTAGAATAATTATTAAATTTATAGAAACTAAAAAAACAGAATGATTTGTTATAATTATTAAAACAAAAACATCCAGAGGATATAATCTAAAATTAAAATTAAAGCGGCAGACATAACAAAAGATCTAATTGTTGAGAGCCCTACTCCTTCCGCTCCGCCTTCTGTGCGTAACCCAATGTGACAACCGAGCAAAGATGTAACTGCACCAAAGAAAACAGTTTTTATCAATCCGGCAACGAAATCTTTTATATCAAAGTATCTTTTAACAGATTCAAAAAAAACTGCGTAAGAAACTCCAAGTGAATAATTTGAAACCACGTATGCTCCACCGACAGCAATTAAATTTGCAAATATTACAATCAGGGGCATCATAATTATTGCGGCAACAAATCTTGGCATTGCAAGATATCGTGCAGGACTAATTGCCATTGTTTCAAGAGCGTCAATTTGTTCGGTAACTTTCATCGTTCCCAGTTCAGCGGCAATCGAAGCTCCTACTCGTCCTGCGATAACTATTCCGGTAAGTACAGGTCCCAACTCAGTTATAATTGCTCTTCCTGTAGCAGCACCAAGGAAGGAAAGAGGAGCAATACCTTTCAATTGGTAAGCAGCCTGCCAGGCAGCTACCGCACCTGTGAATACCGCAATAATTAATACTAATGGAAGAGAGTTAACACCAATATGTTCCATCTGGAAAATGACAAGCTTTCTGCTTTTATAAATTTGCGAAAAACTTTTCAAAATTTTTCCAAGCAGAATAAATATCTGTCCAAATTCCTGGAAGAATCCCAACGACAATTTACCAAGTTTTGCGAAGAATCCGGTGATCAATCTATATTACTAATTTTTTTTATTGCAAATTAACTACTCATCAACCTTAATACAACTTTAATAAAATTGCATCAATTTCAGAGTTCTCAATTCACCTAAATTTTATTAACTTTGCATAAGCACGAAAAGATTCATTCTAACAAAAGGATTTAAAATGACTAAAAATAAAAAATTGATTAGCTGGGTTAATGAAATGGCAGCAATGTGTCAACCAGATAATATTCACTGGTGTGATGGTTCGCAGAAAGAATATGATATGCTTACAACTTTAGTTGTTGAAAAAGGAGCTGCTATAAAACTTAATGATAAGAAAAAACCAAATAGTTTTTATTTCCGTTCAGACCCGGATGATGTAGCAAGAGTTGAAGATCGTACATTCATATGTTCAAAAAATCAAATAGATGCAGGACCAACAAATAATTGGAAAGAGCCTGATGAGATGAAAAACATTTTAAAAGGACTTTTTACTGGTTCAATGAAAGGGAGAACAATGTATGTAATTCCTTTTAGTATGGGTCCATTGGGGTCAAATATTTCACAAATTGGAATTGAATTAACAGATTCGCCTTATGTTGTAATTAATATGTCAATTATGACAAGAACAGGGAAAGCAGTTCTGGATGTACTTGGAGATTCAGAAAATTTTGTTCCTTGTTTACATTCTGTTGGTTTTCCTTTAACTGAGGGAAAAAAGGATGTTGCCTGGCCTTGTAATAAAACAAAGTACATAGTTCACTTTCCGGAAGAAAGGAGCATCTGGTCTTTTGGCAGTGGATATGGAGGTAATGCATTACTTGGTAAAAAATGTTTTGCATTAAGAATTGCTTCCGTTATGGCAAGAGATGAAGGCTGGCTTGCAGAACATATGCTAATTGTAGGAATAACGAATCCAGAGGGAAAGAAAAAATATATTGCTGCTGCATTTCCAAGTGCATGCGGTAAGACAAATCTTGCTATGCTCACTCCAACTATTCCTGGGTGGAAAGTAGAATGCGTTGGGGATGATATTGCGTGGATGAAATTTGGAGCAGATGGAAGATTGTATGCAATTAATCCTGAAGCAGGATTTTTTGGTGTTGCCCCCGGAACAGGAATGCATACTAATGCAAATGCTATTCTTTCGCTTACAAAAAATTCCATTTTTACAAATGTTGCTTTAACAGATGATGGAGATGTTTGGTGGGAAGGATTGACAAAAGAAAAACCAGCACACTTAACAAGCTGGTTAGGAGAAGAATGGACACCAGATTCGACTAAACCTTCATCTCATCCAAATTCAAGATTTACTGCGCCGGCAAGACAATGTCCAGTAATTGACCCTACTTGGGAAGATCCGAAAGGTGTTCCAATTTCTGCAATATTATTTGGCGGGAGAAGAGGCTCTTACGTTCCGCTTGTTCATGAATCTTTTAACTGGCAGCATGGAACTTTTATGGGTGCAACAGTTTCTTCTGAAACTACTGCTGCTGCTGCAGGTGCTGTGGGTAAACTTCGTCATGATCCTTTTGCTATGCTTCCTTTCTGTGGTTACAACATGGGAGATTATTTTAAACATTGGATAAACATTGGTAAAAAAGCCGATGAAAATAAACTGCCGAAAATATTTTATGTTAACTGGTTCAGGAAAGATGAAAAAGGAAATTTCATTTGGCCAGGTTATGGTGAAAATATAAGAGTTTTAAAATGGATTTTTGAGAGATGCGATGGGAAACCCAATTTTGTAGAATCACCAATTGGTAAAATTCCTACAAGAGAGGGAATTGATATTTCCGGGTTAAATGTTTCGGTGCAGGATATGGCAAAACTATTTACAATTAAACAGGAAGAAGGTTTGGCTGAAGTTCAAGAGATAAAAGAGTATTTCAAAATTTTTGGTGATAGACTCCCCAAAGAATTAAATGATGAAGTCAATTCGATGGAAGAGCGGTTAAAGAAATTGTAAATATTTAATTAATTAAAAAAAGGCTTGAATCAAATCAAGCCTTTTTCTTTTTTACTTGTCGTTATAAGTGTAACTTTCTCCTAAATTTATTGTACAACGTACAGCATCTTTATCTCCCGAAGTAAGTTCATTATAATCCATTTCAGAAGTATGATTATCACTGATGTAAGGATACATTAAATCATCTTCGTTATCACTATGTCCAAGTCCAAAAGCGTGTCCTATTTCATGAATTATAGTGGCTTTAATTTCTCCATCGGTTACCCGTTCATTATCGAATTTAAGCAAGCTGATTTGTATGGTTGAATGTTCAATTTTTTTATTTCTGCCAAGTTTATAGTCTGTTAACCCAAGATAATTTTCTTCATATTTTTCCATGAGATTTTCTACAAAGATTATTTCAATATCAGATTCACTTTTTGAATTAACGAAATTATATTTAATTCTGTTGTCAGCTTTTTGCCATACTCGGAATGCATAGTCAACATAATCGATGTGAATTTGTTTCAGGTATTTTGATTTTCCTTTGTTGATATAAACTTTTAATGGAAAGTCATCAAAATCCCAGTGTTTGCCATTCCATAATGTGTTGCTCTTTTTATCAATATGAAAATAGTTAGAAGTTCGTTTAGTGTCCCAATTATTATTTTTGTTGTAAGAATAATCGTTATAGGATTTTGTTTTTTCAATTTTTTTGTTTCGAAAATCTTCATTCTTTGTATAATCGGAACATTTCGGTTTTTTATGTTCAGTTGAATATTCGTTGTAAAAATCCTTTCTCTGCAAACTCTGTGGTTCGGGTTTGTTTTTCAGAGATTTATCATAATAGCTTTTTCTGTCATACCTACTTTGTGCTGAGTTCGAAATTGTACAAATCATCAATAAGATGATAAGATAAGTCAAAATATTTAGTGCTGAATGTTTTTTCATTATAATTCCAATTTTATTTTGTTCTTATAACATCAATTGGAGTATTTTGTTTCAATTTATAAAAATTTTATTGCTAACATCGTTAAAAAATAATTAAAATCAAGTCCAAAGTATGATGTAAATCAAACCTGAGTATCTCTGAAAATATTTTCAAGAGATAATGTTAATTCAGTTTATGTTTCAATTTGTGTTTTAGTTGAACTAATCTTATAAAAATCTTTGTTAATTTTCTGTGGAATTAAAATTTATTAATAATTGTACATGAAACAGATTTTTATTTTATGGATTTCGGCAATCATCATAACTTTTCTCGCAAGTTATTTTAGAATAGTCACAAGTTCTAATTACCCCGTGAGTGGTATAACAAGTATAAATAGTCATAAGATTAATTATATGTTTGATAAAATTCATTACGGCAAGGATAAAAAGGAAATTAAAATAAAAGTCGATGATAAAAAGCTTACGGGTTGGGTAATATTCAAAATAGCTGGGGAGAGCAATAGCGATACAATTCAATTAAATTATATGAATAATTTTTTAATCGGTTATTTTAAAAGCTATAATCCTGGAACAAAAATATATTATAATGTTCAGATATTTTCTGAAGGACAAAAGAGAATTATTCCAGCCAATGGATTTTTATCTCTTACTTATTCCGGAAAAGTTCCAAATAGCATTTTGTCTGTTTTCTATCTGACTTTAATTGGTGGGATACTTATATCTGTAAGAGCAGGGTTAGAATTTTTTAATGAAAACATTCGTACAAAGAAATTAACTTTATTTGCTTTGATATCTTTTGGTTTGTATGGTATTGTTGTTTCTCCCGTTGTTCAAACTTTTAAAACAGGAATGATAGATAGTAAAATATTAAGTCCCCGTGAAATGTATTCAATTAATGATTTATCCTATTTTTTTGTCTGGTTAATCATAACATTGATAATTTTTAACTACCCTAAAATCAAATGGATTAATCTTGCTGGCAGTATAATAGTGCTGATTTTATATTTATTTATTTAAGATATCAATAACTTTTTTATGAATACCTGGAGAAGCAGCAACAACGCTGTTGCCTGTTAAAACTTCATTTCCTTCATAATCGGTAATAATTCCTTTTGCACCTTTGATGATAGGAATTAAAGCCATCGTGTCCCAGATGCTCATTATCGGATCAATCATAATGTTTGCAAAACCTGTAGCAAGTAAATAATAGCCATAGCAATCGCCCCATTGCCTGTAAAGTTTTACCTGATGAATTAACTCATTAAAGTTTTTTATGTTTTTATATTTTTCTATTAAAAGATGATCAGTTGTTAGAAGAACAGAAGATGATAAAGTTGAACAATCAGAAATAGTTACAGGTGTTTCATTTAGTAATGTAGTCTCGTTATCACCAAATAAAAAATCGTTAAGTACAGGTTGATAAATAACTCCAATAACAGGTTGTCCATAGTGGAGAAGAGCGATTAAAGTACCAAAAGTAACAGCACCGCAAATGAAACTTTTAGTACCATCAATCGGGTCAAGAATCCATTTGTACTCAGCCTCTGGATTGTATTCGCCGAATTCCTCACCAATAATTCCATGTTTAGGAAATTCTTTTATTATCATTTCCCTGATTTTTTCTTCTGCTTTTTTATCGGCAATAGTAACGGGTGAAGCATCCTGTTTAGTTTCAACATTAATTGAAGTTCTGAAATAGGAACGAATTATTTTACCGCTTTCTTCTGCAAGATGTTTTGAAAAATTGTAAAGTTCATTCATGTGTAATCCAAATATTCTCTATCCAAACTTAAGAAATAAATTTTTTATATGATTATGTTTAGGGAAAAGAGAACAATAAGAAGTGCTTCCTTGTATTGATTGAATTAAAAAATCCGCCTTTAAGACGGGGTTGAATAAATCATTTGAATATTTCTTTACTTGTATCACAATTTATGCCCATTATCACTAATCAT
>CAZQSR010000103.1:0-7691 GCA_964596145.1 uncultured Ignavibacteriaceae bacterium | reverse complement strand
TATACCATGACCTGCACTAAAATGAAGTGCATATCGCATTAATATTGCTGCGTCTTCAAAAGGAGGTAGTGAAAAATTGACATTTAAGATTGCATGAGTTGCAGCAATAAAAAAAACAAGAAACAAGATTAAAATATCTTTAATATTTAATAAAGATTTCAAAATATTCCAGATATTATTTCAAGATTACCATTTTCATCACAGAAGTTTTCTGCCCGTCCTTCAAAGAATAAAAATAAATACCTGACCGCAAACCACTTGCATCAAATCCAACTTCATAATAACCTGGTTTATAATATTTGTTTTTAATCAAAGTCGTAATTGCATTACCAAGAACATCATATATTATTAAGTTGATATTCGCATCTTTGAATATTTGAAACGAAATGTTTGTAAATGGATTGAAAGGATTAGGATAATTCTGAAAAAGTCTAAATGTCTTTATAGATGAAGTAATATCATTATCATAAATAAATGAAGGCGGAAATCCATTCCCGGAAAGTGATACTTCCTGACTTCCTCCATCACTTAATAAAAACAATTTTCCATTTACTCCATTTGCAGATGTAGGTTTAAATATTATTTCAAGATCATATTTTTCACTTGGCAAGATAGATTGCGGAATATTTCTAACCTCAAATTGGGAATTATTAGAAGTTATACTATTTATTATTAGTTCCTTAGTCCCTGCATTGATTAAAGTTATTTTGGATTTTAAAGAATCACCAATTGCAATAGAATCAAAAACTACATAATGAGGAAATGCACCGAGTACAGAATATATCGGCTGAGTGTTGGTTGTTGCAAAACTGTAAATTCGATTGATAAATTCAGGGTGATCAATAAAAGGATTTCTTTTCAATTGAAAACTTGCAATAGATGTATTTCTATTTAATTCTCTTGTTGAAACCGTATCAAACGAATTCCATTCTTTTAATATTTGTTCAAAATTTGTTGTTAGAAAATTTCCATAATTTGTATATCTAATAACAAAATATAACATTGAACGAGCAACATCACCTTTATGAACATCTCTTGGTTCAAAAACCGTGGCACCATATATATCTTTCCCTAATTTACTTCCACCGTTTTGCCAAGTAATATTACTTACAACATAACCGAAGGGATAATTTGACCTAGCATTGTTTGCAGAAGTACTGGTTGGATAGAGATGAAATAAATCTGATCTCATTGGTTCATTCTGGCTAAAAAAACTTTGTGGCCAGGTATGTTCAGTATCAAAATTCTGATTCTGTGCTTCTGTTCTGTTAGCTGCTTTTATTTTAATACCAGAGTAGACACATTCAATAGTGTCACCGGGTTGTTTGTCAACTGTATCAAACATCCTGTCTCTACCAGTATTATAACCGAGTGAGGTATGTCCTGCAACTAAATTTGCAAGTGCGGATTTCATTTCAGAATCAAATTTATTAAATGTAGATGTTTGATATGAATCATTTGTTGTAGCAGAACCTTCTAATAAGATAACAAAAGCAGAAGTACTATCAATAGTTTCAAAAACAATTAAACCTTTATCAATTACATTCTGAACCGGAGAATACACACAAGTAATTTTAATGCTATCGTGTGAATTAATTGTCAATAAAGAGTCTTTAACTGAAAAACTGTTTGCATACTTCAGGACTTTAATATGTAATAAATTATTTCCTGAATTTTTCAAATAAAATGATAGACTATCAGTCGATTTTATAACCTGCAGTGGAAATGTAATCTTTTCGGTGTATGAATGTAATTGTGATACTAATCTGAAATTAAGTATCAATACCAGAAATATTAAAATATATTTTTTCAAAATGCTTTCCTGTCAAATAAAAATTATTTTGACAATAAAATAGCTAAAAAATATTTTACATTTTAAGAGGAAACATACCCCTTCGATAGGTGTATTCAATACAGTAAAGATTATTTGCTTGTTTGTTGATATTTTTTTGCGATTTCTAAAAAATCTAAATAGATAGGATTTTCAACATTAGTTTCAATGAATATTAATTCAAGTGGATTAATTATAAAAACTTTGTAAATGCCGTCTTTACTATTCTGAATATTAGCTAAAAACTTTTTCATATCTGTTTCTCTATTGAATTCAATTTGAGCCAAATAAGTATAATGGTCATTATCGCTATACTTCAGTACAAATAATTTATATTCATTAAGTGATTCGAAATAATCTTCCCAATCCGGTAAACCATTTTGTAATCCAAGAATACCGTTGAAAAATTTAATCTTATTTTTATAAGATAATAGCTGTGGAGATGAGTAAATATTTTGGAACTGAAAATCAGCTTTCCCGATTTTAGAAATAATATTTTCAGCCATCTTTTTACTTAAAGATAAAGAAGTACTATCTCCAACTTCATTAGCAATTGAAATAAAATATTCCTTCAAAGCAAATTGCACTTGATACTTTGATATACAAAAAAAATCAATTGGCAATGTTTCGTTACTGCAATTAAATGTTGATACTGAAAAAATCCCTAACGCAGATTTTTCATTCTTCATTTTGTAAAAATCAATTTTGAATCTGCAATTATTAAGAATCACTTCCTGAACAAGAAGATTTTCAAATCCATATTCAAGAAATAAATCAGCCCCACCATCAATATAACCCCAAAGACTATTACCATTGTAAGATTCTTCTTGGAGAATTTTTAATTCTGAAAAATCTTCCTTAGTTATTTTTAGTTGCTGTTGTGAATGTGTTTTCGGACAGAGAAGAAAAATTAAAAAACACAAGATGAAGAAATAAGTTATTTCTTTAGTCATAATTTTTTCAAACTAATTAACCGTTAAACTAATTGTTTAAATAATTCTTAAATCTATTTTTTCAAGTTCTGCTTCACCAAGTTTTAGATTTGATGCTAATTCTAAAAATTTTCTTCCCTTAGGATTTTCTTTCTCCTGAATTTTCTCTTCTATTCTTTTCTTTAAAATTATTTCATAACCTATTCTATCAACTGCAACCGGATCAGTCCCCATTAATATTGTATTAAAGAAAGTAATGAATTTAGGATCAGCACCGGGACCGCCATTGAAACATCCTTTAATTCCATCAACAATATTTAAAACAACTTTATCTCTTAATGGAGGGAAAGCACATACTTCTGCGGTTGTCTCACTCCATAATGATTTGTGAAGCCTGCCAGTGTTGGTTATGCTTCCATAAGCAAGATTTTTTAAACAGAGAGTTATTGAAGCACCAGCATTTTTTAATATTGGCACATTGATAATTTTATCAACCTCTTTGGTAACTATTTTAGTGAAATAAGAATATTTACCTTCATTCACCATATATGGAAGAGTTTCTTCATCATATTTCTCTTCGCAATCTGCCCAATAGAACCATTCTTTGTCAATTCTATCTTCGCTGTACAATTTCCCTTCTGCATTATAAAATGAACCTTTATTGTCTTTGCATTCAGTACCGGTTATTTTAATGTTCGGAAAGTTTTGTTCAACAAATCCAACTTCATGAAGTTCAAACTCTCTTCTATCCCAGATTACAATATTCTTTTTTGATATTCCGGCTTCTTCTAATTGCTTTATAATAACTCTAACAACTTCAAGACTTGTAGATAAATCTTTGCCTGCCACCGGATTAACTTTCAAACCAATTATATCTGTCGGTGAAAATAATTCTCTCCAGCAATCAAGATAATCTTGTTTACCAGATAAATTTGTAATCCCTTTTTTAATCATTTCATCAATCATATTCTCGTTGAAAATATTATCTTGAACAGCATTTTTATCAACAACCTGAACGACTTTAGCAGGATATTTCCCGGGCATTGAATTTATATTTCTTGGATATCTCAATGCGTCTTCAATATTGGTTTTGGGTTTATCGTCAAATTTTGTTCTTGCCAAAGAGTACCTGTTTATCATTGGAGATACTGCCAAACCAATACCAGTAGCTCCAATGAGTTTTAAAAAATCACGTCTATCAATATTATTTATAGTTTTCATTTTTATCCTATGAATATTTTTTAATTATGAAGAACCATTCTGTATCTGGCTTTATTATCTCTTACTTTTTGAATTGCATCATTACAATCTGACATATGCACTAATTCTGTCTTGGCTTTTATATTATTTTCGGATGCAAAGTTAAGCATTTCGATCATTGTGCCTCTGCTTCCTATAGCACTCCCACTTATTGATTTTTGACCTGAGACTAAAATACCTGGATTTATTTCAATATTTCCAACAGTTGCTCCAACAAAATTCAATCTTCCATTTGGTTTTAACATATTAATATATAACGACCAATTAAGTGGTGCAGTTACAGTAGTAATAATAAAATCGAAATAAGCATAGAGCGATTTTAATATTTTTTCATCTCGGCTATCAATAAAATCATCTGCCCCAAAGTTAATTGCTTCAGATTTTTTTTCTATTGAAGACGAAAATGCTGATACTTTGCAACCCATTTTAGAAGCAAATTGAATTGCAAGGTGTCCTAATCCACCAATACCAATAACACCGACTTTGTGATGACGTTGAAGTCCAAAAATTTTCATTGGTGAAAAGACAGTAATTCCCGCACAAAGAAGTGGAGCAGCATTTTCAGATTCCAATTCTTCAGGAATGGGAAAAGCAAAACGATGATCTGTAATTATTTTTTCAGCAAAACCACCATATCTTCCAACACAAGTAGCAACTGATGTACTGCAAAGATTTTCATTTCCTGATTTACACTGCTCACATTGAAAACAAGAACCTGATTGCCATCCAACTCCAACCCTTTGACCAACTTTTAAGTTTGAAACATTACTTCCAATTGAAATAATATTGCCAATAACCTCATGTCCAGGCACCAAAGGATATTTTGAAATCATCCAGTCATTATCAATAAGATGAATATCGCTATGACAGATTCCGCAATGAGTAATTTGTATTTCAACTTCATTTGCACCAAATTCTTTTTTTTCAAAAGAGAAAGGTTCTAATTTTGATTTAGGTTGAAATGCAGCATAAGAATTTATCATATTTAATCCTTTGTTTATTCAATAATTTCATCGATTTTATCTTCATATTTTTTCAACACAGGAGCAGGCACCTGTGAATTTTTTCCATTGTTCAAACGCCAATAAGTATTTCTATCGGTAGAGCTTACTCCACCACTTAAATTGAAATCGCCCATTAAATAACCACTGGTCCCGTTCTGCGGTCTCCAAACACTATTTCTATCTACTGAAGAAACACTCCCGCTTGCGTTACCATCACCTGCGTACATTCCAAAGTATCCAGAACCAAGATCTTTCATAGCTTCATTGCCATAAGCTTTATCCTGTCCTGTTGCGAAATTATATAATGTACTGCTTCCACTGATGCTCGTTGTACTTGAACTCATCACAGGAAGATGATTCCTGTGATAGACTACAACATAGTAATTACCATCATTCACTCCAACACTTACCTGACTGGTACCATCTAATTCAACGATTGCCCCATCGCTTTTTAAAAATGCTGCTCTTCTTGCCGTAACTGTTGTGGCATCACTTCTTATTTCTAACAACACCCAATCAACGACCTCGGCAGGAATACTTGTTACACTTTCTGTTCCATTGTAATTCCAAGGACTTACATTATAAGGTTGACTTAACGGAATGTATCCTCCGGAATTTAACAGAGTCAACATAGAACCACTACTAAATGGACCTTGCAGAAAGACTTTAACATTAGCCAGGGTAGTATAAAGTGGATTGTTATTATCGCTTATTGTCCATTGTGAAAATGATGTCGTATTAATACTAATGTTCCTTGATGAAGCATCCTGAAGCCCACCAACTGCTGTCCATGTTGTGCCATTAACACTTTTCCAGACTTTCATGTTACTAAGATTTTTACCATTATCATCATCGCTAACCCAATTAAAAGTCAATTGTCTTCCATTAGTCGGAGGATTAGTTGAACTGATTATCCATTTTCTATCTATACCAGATTTACCTCCAACTGTGACACGTCCATCTGTTCCAGTGGTTCTTCTTACTGTAACATTTCCAAGATTATCTGCTCCAGCATTTATCTGTAAGCCAATTCCATTAAAATCACTAGCTGAGGTTCCAATCGTTTTTGTTATTTCTACATTTCCAACTAAGTAACTACCAGTTTTTTCTCCTGTAAAAATTGTTGTATCTCTCAAAGAAAGAACATAAGAGCCGGTATTTAATTTTCCACTAATAAATTTTACAGTATCATTAACGTAAAGACTAAAACCTAAATTTACCGTAGCAGTCCCGTTAATTGTCAAGTTTGCAAGTTTAGGACTACCCTGCAAGCTTAATTCTAACCCAGAAGTAATATTTGATGTATTGATGTAAGTAACATTATAATTATAATAAGCTGTTGGTTGATATGTTGATATACTTCCTAAATTTCTTACAATTGTTGCATTATTTTCCAATCTCAATTGATAACCATTTGAATTTAATGTTCCTTTATTCAATGTTAAAGTTCCAGCTATGATTTTGTCATTGTTTAAATAAATTGTAGAAGAATTATCAATAATTAAGTTATATGGTTTTGTTGGTGATGTAGGAAATTCTTTTACTGATGCAGTTCGGGGATTATTACCAATGTATTCTAAGGTTGAATATGCACCATAAGTAAAATTGTTTGTATGCAAAAGAGTAGCATCACCTAAAGAAAATTTACCATTAACTGTCATCTGACCATTGCCAGCAAATGTACCTGCAGTTACTTTTAAAGTAGCATTTAAAGGCACTATAAAACCAGAAGTGTTATTATTAGTAGTATTACAATTGACAACCAAAGTTCCAGAACCAATTAATTGTGAACCAATATTTAAGTTATGCGTTCCTCCATTAAAAGTTAAAATTGTTCCATTATTAAGATTGAAAGAACCGGTGTGATTACCATTTGCATATAAAATACAATTCCCTGAATCGACTTGTATATTTCCATTATTATGAAGATTATTAATAATTGTTAAATTTCCAGTACCTCTGCTTTTTTTAATTATTCCAGAGTTATTTATTGTTCCATAATCACTATAAGTTGTTATACTTCCATCAAATTGTACATCAAATAATCCACTTGCCTGATTGTTAAACGTGCATCCATATTGCAACCCAAAATCTCCCGCACTCCAGTTGATTGTTCCGGAATTATTCATTATCCCTGTCCGAAATACTTTTGCTGTTGTTCCATATATGTTTAATGTAGCTCCATTTGAGATATTCCTCTCTCCTGCATCATTTATCGTCCCTCCAGTCCAGTTCATTATTCCATTTATTGTTAATTTCCCTGTACCACTTATTTGTCCTCCACTCATCGTTAACAATATTGTCGATGGTATTACTACTCCTGTACTTGTTCCACTTATTGTTACTGTTTGATCTGGTATATTTATCGTACCATTTCCTGTTAAATTTAAGGTCTCATTTAGTGTATATCCTCCCCTAAATTCTAATGTGCATCCACTACTTATTGATACATTACTCCCTATTGTCCCTAAATGATATAATATTATTTTTCCACTCTGTATCTCTAATGTCCCTGTATTGTTCAATATTGCTGCTTGTGATAAATTCCCACTTCCTCCACTCTTTCTATATGTGCCTGCATTGTTTATCGTGCCTGATGTTGAATATGCTGTTATACTTCCATCAAATTGTACATCAAATAATCCACTTGCCTGATTGTTAAAC
>CAZQSR010000102.1:0-7719 GCA_964596145.1 uncultured Ignavibacteriaceae bacterium | reverse complement strand
CTCATCCACTTCTTAACAAACTCTTTTATTGAATGGTTTTCTATGTAATCGGCTAATTCGTTATCATTTTTTTTTCTGACATCTTTTTCATTTTTATTTTGTATTCCTGCAGTTGAGCTTTCCAGCACAAGACCTCTTATCGCTCCCATATGTTTAATAGCAAAAGATAATGCCAATCTTCCGCCCATAGAATAACCAACTAAAATTACTGATTTAAGTTTTAAGTAATCAATAATTTCTTTGAGAATTCTTACTTGAAAGTTTTGTGAAAAATATTTTAAGTCATTAACCGCACTGCTTCTACCATAGCCTATTAGATCAATTGCAATTAACTGCATACTTTGTGGAATTAAGTCTATAACATCTTCCCAATCATCAGAACAACCTGCAAATCCGTGTAAAAACATTATTGTGTTTTTTTCAGCATCGAATTTTTTTGAAAATAAATTTAAATAAATTTTCAGATCTTTGAATTCGAAGAACATTTTTATTTAAAAGATAATGAATAAATAAGCTGTGTTAGCACATTTCCAACTTGTTGAAGAGTTTCTAATCCAATATTACTGATATTATCTTTTTGTGTATGCCAGTAATTTCTTCTTTCATTCTGAGTATTAGCTCCGACAAGTTCAGCGTCAATGATATCTATAGTTTTTATACCAGCCTGATTCAAAGGGATATGATCATCATAAATTGCATGACCCGTAAAATTTGAAAATCTATCTGCGTTTATTTTTGTAGCTATTCCCCAAACCAAATCGACAACATCTTTGGCATAATTTGTACTATATCCTTCTTTATAAAAAGTTGCTTCCTTATCACCTACTAGATCAATTAAAATTCCAAACTGAGGTTCAAAATTCTCAATATGATTTCCCGCAAAATATTTTGATCCGAGGCAGAAATTATTAAGATCATTTTCTTTCCCGTAGTCTTCTCCATCAAAAAGAATCAAGTCAATTCCATAATTGATTTTGTTTTGATACAACAATCTTGACAATTCTAGAATTATTGCTGTCCCACTTGCACCATCATTTGCTCCCGGAATTGGTAATTTTCGTTTATTTATATCTTTGTCATGTTCAGCACGAGGACGACAATCCCAATGAGCAGCAATAAATATTCTTTCTTTTGCGGCAGGATTAAAACGGGCAATAATATTTTTTAAACTTAGAACTTCTCCTTCGTATCCTGTATATGAGAAGTCCTGTTCTATTACTTCATCTGCATATTTTTTAAATTCCTGAACTAAAAAATATTTTGCGGCCTTATGTCCTGCAGAGTTAGGATTACGAGGACCAAATTTGAGTTGTGTTTCAATCAATGCGTACGCATTTGACCCGCTAAATACAGGTATTGTAATGTTATCAAGGATCTTAAAGGACGATAAAGATTTCTTCTCCGGTTCTTCTTTTTGTTTGCAGGAATGAAAAAGAATAGCAAAAAAGAGCAATAAAAAAATTTTTTTCATCGCGACTAACTTTTTAAATATTTTAGTTTTTTATTTTAAATTCGAAAGTAATTCACATATTTTATTCTGATACTGAATCGCTCTTGAAGTCTGACGCACATGATTCTGAATCATAATTGAGAATGCTATTTCATCTCCGTTTTCAGCAGTCAGGTAACCTGATAAACAACTTACACCGCTCAAAGTTCCGGTTTTAGCATAAACATTTTTTTCTGCAAGTGTATTTTTCATACGATTTCTTAGCGTTCCGTCATAACCTGCAATTGGAAAAGATTCTTTCAATATTTTATACAATTCTGATTTATTATAATAAAAATATTTTAAAACCCCGAGTAATAATTCAGTTGAAACAAGATTATAGTGCGACACACCAGAACCATCTACAATTCTGTAATTTGAAGGTTTAAGTTTGCAATGGATAATCATACTATCAATTAATCTTAATCCTTTTTCAGCACTCGAGGGTTTTCCAAAATATTTCTGACCGAGTGCACGCAAAGTCATTTCTGCACTCAGGTTATCACTTGTTTTATTTAAATTGACAATTACTTCATCGAAACGTCTTCTATGCTCAGCAATTAATATTGTGTTTTCATCAACAGTCTGCGTATCGATAATTCCAGTGAATTCAATTCTATTAGAAATTAATTTTTCTTTAAGCAGTGTTAAAAAATAAAATGCAGGCTTAACTATTGTGAAATCATTTTTCACTTCACCGCTTTTTTTATTCATATTTCCACTTATGGTAAATTCATTACTTCGATTAATTATATCTCTTGTCATCACAATATTTGTCGGTAAAGAGTCATACGAAGTTGAATAATTATTTACTTTAACATACTTAGTGTTTGGTGAAAGTTGGAAATCTGTCTTTTGATTATTATTTCGAAAAACTTTTATACTTATTGAATTATCATTAATAGTAAGCGGAGTTAAGTATGGAAAGTCAGTTGATGGATCATCATCCCACATCCAGCCATTTCCCCAGAACAGAGAATCTAACATAGAAACATCTCCGTAAATATTTCCTTCTATTCTCTTTATCCCTAATTCTAAAATTTTTTGAACAAGAGTATCCAAATTGTTTAAAGAAAAATCAGGATCACATCCGCCGATGACATAAATATTTCCCAACAAAACTGAGTCTTTAATTTCTCCGCTATAACGCAGAGAAGTAGTAAATTCATAATCAATACCAAGATAAAGTAAAGCAGCTGCAGTTGTTAGTATTTTCATATTTGATGCTGGATGCATTAACAAATGGTTATTTCTTGAATAAATATTTTTTTGTGAAGAAAGATTATAAATATCAATTGAAATTTGAGCCGTATCAAAGAACTGGGTTTTACATAATGAATCAATTTTGTTCTTAATAATTTTAAGATTGTTTTGAGAGAAAGTATTAATACTGATAAACAGCAAAAGAACAATGAAAAGGAAATATCTCATAAGTATAATCGATTTGTAAATTGATAGAAATTATTAATCATTCATTAGTGCAACAAATAAACGAATGAATAAATTAATACTATAAACAAAAGTAAAACTCCTGTTTAATTTAATCAAGTATTGAAGAAAAATTTTTTATTAGACTTTTTCCTTTTCTTGAAATAAATTTGGTTTGGATAAGCAAGTAAATAATATGAAGGAAAAAAGAATATCTGATGAAGACGTAATATGGATTTGTCAATACTGCGGTAAAGAAAATTCAGTATGGGTAGATTTTACTATACCCGGCAAACAGGATTTTTATGAAGAATGTGACATTTGCTGCCGACCAAACCGCGTAATTGTACATATGGATGATGATCAGAATATTTTTGTTGAATCGCGTTTAATAGATGAATGAAAAGAGAAATTGCTTTCTCTAATCCATTATCATCTTCAAAAATGCAGAACTGTCATCATCATCATCGTCGTGCCTTTTAAAAACTGATTTAACCTCTTCCTTAGGTTTTTCCTCAGAAGCAAAACTTTTAAAGCGATTAAAATTAAAACCTGTTGATGGTAATGAATCCTCATCATTATTAACTGTGGCTTTAGGTGGTTTTACTCTGAATATTGTTGGAGTATCAAGATTATCTTTATCAACATTTTCAGTTTGGTCTTTGAACATAAAACCAGCATCAACCTGTTTTGTAGGTCTTTTCTCTTCTGGTTGAACAGCAATTTTTTCTTTGAAGTTTTTCTTCCCATTATTGAAACCAGTAGCAATAACTGTGTAGGAGATATAATCATTCATCTCTTCTTTTTTAACACAACCAAAAATTACATTAGCTTCTTCTCCTGCTGCTTCCTGAATTATATTGTTACCTTCAGTTATTTCTCTTAAAGTTAAATTACTTGAACCGGTAACATTTATAAGTACGCTCTTTGCACCTTTAATACTTAATCCTTCCAGCAAAGGACTGGAAATTGCTTTTTGTGCGGCTTCAATTGCACGATTTTCTCCGCTTGCAATTCCACAACCCATCATTGCATCACCGCTCTGATTCATAACCGCGCGCACATCTGCAAAATCAACATTAACCAATCCTTTGATAGTAATTATATCTGCAATACCACGAGTTGCTTCGTACAAAACATCATTCGGTGCATCGAAAGCAGTTGTAAATGGAGTTTCTTTGGCAAGAATACTCAGTATTCGTTCATTCGGAATTACGATTAAACTATCAACATACTGTTTCAATTCCTGTATTCCGTTTTCAGCATTAAGCATTCTTTGAGTACCTTCCCATTTAAATGGTTTGGTAACAATGCCTACAACCAGTGCTCCAAGGCTTTTAGCAATTGATGCTACAACTGGAGCTCCACCTGTACCTGTTCCTCCACCCATTCCTGCAGTTACAAAAACCATATCACTGCCTTGAATTACTTCTGCAATTTTCTCACGGTCTTCTTCAACTGCTTTTTTACCTACATTAGGATCGGCTCCTGCCCCTAATCCTTTTGTGATTTTTGTACCAACCTGGATTTTGTATTGTGCAGAATTGACATCGAGTACCTGCGCATCAGTATTGATAGCAACATACTCTACGCCGTTCAGACTCCTTCTAATCATTGATTCAACAGCATTACATCCTCCACCACCAACACCAATTACTTTAAGGATGGCGGACATTGATTTTGTACGATCAATAGTAGCGAAATGTGACATTAAATACCTCCAACGGATTAAAGTTCATCAAAAAATTTCCTAAAGTTTTTAAATACTTCTGTTACTTTATTTTTACTTTTAATTTTTGTTTTTATTGTTTTAACATTTTCAACATTTTTGCTTCCGGGTATTCCGCGCAGCAAACCAACAACAGTTGCGAATTCGGGTTTTTCAACTTCACTATGAGAACCAGAGGCAAACTCAAGCGGAACACCAATTCGTGTTGGCAGTCCAAATACTTCCTCTGCTAATTCAGTACATCCCTTTAGTAAAGAACCTCCTCCTGTTAAAACTATTCCTGCTTTAATATTATTTTTAAATTTAGCACTACGTATTTCATTATCTATCAATGAAAATAATTCATGCATTCTTAAACTTATTATTTGAGTTAAAAGACTAATTGGAATTTTCGTATTGCCTTTTGCACCGACACCTTTTATTAAAATATCTTCATCTCTAATAATTGCTGAAGCAGTTGCATATCCAAAATTCTTTTTAAGTTTTTCTGCTTCTTCGGTTATAACCCCTAAAGATTCACGAATATCATTCGTTACCTGGTTTCCTGCCACTCCAAATACTTTAGAATGTTTAATAGCTTTATGATGAATTACCGCTATATCTGTAGTCCCTCCACCGATATCAATAAGCAAAACACCTAAATCTTTTTCGCTTTCATCTAATACTGAAGCAGATGATGCAATGGGTTGCAACACATAATTATTAACTTGCAATCCTGCACGTTCAACAGATTTTTTTATGTTTTGGATTGCAGGAATAGATGCAAGAACTATATGATTAGTGGCTTCTAATCTAGTACCTGACATTCCAATTGGATTTTCTATACTGCCCTGGTAATCTACAAAAAACTCTTCTGGAATTATGTGAAGGATTTGTCTGTCCGAAGGAATACGAATTGTTCTTACATCTGCTTCAAGTCTTGAAAGATCTTCTTTTGTAATTTCATGTTCTTCGTTAGTTATTGTAACATAATTCCTATGTCTCATGCTTGTAATATGTTCACCGGCAACACCAACATTAACAGAAGTAATCATTAATCCTGCACGATTTGTTGCAATTGAAACAGCTTCTTTTATAGCATCTGCAGTTTTACTAATATTTGATACTAATCCTTTATGTAAACCCTCGGAAGGAGCCAGACCAAAGCCAAGAATATTATATTTCTCATCAGATAATTGTTCTGCAATTACTGCACATACCTTAGTCGTTCCTAAATCCAAACCGGCAACAATATTTTTTTTCATCAATTAATTCCTGAGCCCTGATTTAGTCCAATAAAAATATTATTATCATAACGTAAATCCACATATCCTGCATTTTCAAGTATCTGTTTATTTTGAATATCCGATACAATATTTTTCAATTCAAATAGTTTTTTTGCAAATTGTTTTTTCCCGAGAATAATTACAGGATTAAACCCGGAAAAATACAGGAGAATTTCTCCACCATTTCGTAAATTGATTTCAGAAAGATTATTATAAAATTCTTGGTTTATCAGTTTTGCTGTTTCAATTATTTTCATTGCGTCTTTTATATCGGTACAATGAACAGAATGTAAAAAATCTATCTCCATTAAACTTGAATTAGTAATTAACGGGAAATCTGCCTGCATTGTATTTTCTAAAATTCCAATCAATTTAAAGTCATCAGTTAAAAAATATGAATTTCCATCTTTTAAAATTATCGCTTCAACATTCTTTTCAATTAAATGAGCTACAACTTTATTATCAGAAACCTGTTCAACATAAACATCTTTTACATATGGATGTTTAAAAAATATTTCTCTTATCATTGGCAGAGTAATATTTTGCTTAGTTATCAGTTCTTCAAAGTTAGAATATTTATAATAGGTCGCTGCTGATAAAAGTTTTGAACCAACAATTTCTAACCTCGTTATTTTAATATTTCGGTCATTTTTATTTGAAAAAAATATTATAAAAACCAAAGTGCAAGTTAAAACAGATAAGAAAGTTATACTAAGAATTTTTTTCTTGTTTTTCATTTTTCTTTCTTAAGACTGTTTACAAATTTTTCGGAAACAAGATTTATATCGCCTGCACCCATAGTGATTATTATATCGTTATCTTTTTTTACGTTCATTAATTCAGCACAAATATCATTTTTATCTTTTACATAATTTACATTTTTATGTCCAAGTTGAACTGCATAATCAGCAATCATCTTGCCAGAAACACCGGCAATAGGTTCTTCACGGGCAGGATATATATCAGTACAAATAAAAATATCTGCCAGTAAAAACGATTCAGCAAATTCCTTATAAAAATCTCTTGTTCGTGAATATAAATGCGGCTGAAATACAGCTACTATGCGGTTATTCCATCCATCTTTGATCCCTTTTAGAGTTGAATAGACTTCAGTTGGATGATGAGCATAGTCATCAATCACAAGTATCTCTTTATCATACTTTACTTCAAATCTTCGTTGGACACCCGAAAAATTTTCCAGTGCTATCTTTACTTTTTCAAAACTTAACTCCAACTCCTGTGTAACTAAAATTGTTGCCAGAGCATTTTTAATATTAAACAATCCTGGAACTTTCAATCTAATGTCACCAAGAATTTTTTCATTGAGCAGTACTGTAAAGCTGCTTGAAAATTCAGAATGAGAAATATTTATTGCACGGCAATTCGCTTCTTCATTAATTCCAAAGGTTAAAACTTTTCTTTTCAATTGAGGAATTATTGATTTCAAATTAATTTCATCCGAACATAAAGCGACAAATCCATAGAAAGGAACTTTGTTTGCAAAATCAATGAATGCATTTTTAATATCGTCAATATCTCTATATGTATCCAGATGATCAGCTTCAATATTATTAAGTACAGCAACAGCTGGAGTTAATTTTAAGAAAGTTCTGTCAAATTCATCAGCTTCCGCAATAACAAATTCTCCTTTACCAACCCGAGCATTACTACCATCCAATTTTGAGAGATTTCCTCCAACAAGAATTGTCGGATCTGTTCCTGCCTCTAAGAAACTCAAACCCATCATGGCAGTTGTTGTTGTTTTACCGTGTGTTCCTGCGATACCAATTCCGTATTTCATTCGCATT
>CAZQSR010000101.1:0-7944 GCA_964596145.1 uncultured Ignavibacteriaceae bacterium | reverse complement strand
TTTTAAATAGTTTTAGCAAAGATAAATGTTTCTTAATTAGGAAACAATGTTTAAAGGCTATTTTTTCAAAAAACTTGCCGGTAACGGTTACGTATATGAAACGTTTGGCATTTCGAAGCACTTTCCTGTCAAGTTACAAGTACTTTTGATACGGGCTGAAACGTCAGATAACCTACTGACTGCCAAATGTTTTATATACGATGTTACTGGCTGGTGTTTATTTTTCATCTCTATTTTGCAGTTATTCTTTTAATTAATTCATTTGCTTGATTACTTAATACAGCGCTTTCTTTCGTTGTAATTACATTATCAAACAAGCCAAGGTCTTTGAATATTTGTTTTTTCTCTTGCCAATTTTCATTGTATTGTTCATCTCCTAAAAGACCAAGATGCTCCCAATACCAAACTTTTCCATTGTGTCGAATTGTAAAGTCAGGTTCTTTCCATTGAGTTGCAGTGTAGTAAAGCTTTTCTTCGTATTGAAAGTCTATATTTGAACGATATAAAATGTTTGCAATTATTACTTCCGACTTTGAACGAACCCAAACTCCGCTCTCAGTTTTATGAATTTTATTGAGTAAGTGTTTATTTACGCCTAAATATCTGCCAATTTCTTGGTGCATTGAATTTGAGCTATCAAAATTGTCAAGCAAGTAAACAAGATAGTCCAATAAATTATGTTTGTATTCTCTTTTTCTTGCTGTTTCGTTGCTTATGTTTTCAAGTTGTTCTTTTGTCAGTTCTTTTTCTGTTGCGTTAATTATAAGACACTTGTCAAGATTTTTTGTCAAAGTTGCTTCGTTATTTACTAAAGCATTGTAAGTGATATTAAAAAAGTCTTTACATGAAAGGTTTGAATAATCAGGTTTTAAAAGAACCGGAATAACCATTCCAGTTTTTGAAGAATCTACAATAGCTTTTAACTTTGCATTTGTATTGGTTTTGAAAACTTTAAATCCTGTAAATCCTTTCCCTTCAATTGTTATAGCATTGCAATTCAAAAAATAGGGAAGTGCAGTTTGTAATTCTTCTTCTGCAAAGTATTGTAAAGTTTTTTTACCAATTTCATTGTTGCTTGCTTTTTTGAACAAATCTTTTATTCCTTCTTCTTTTGGAAATGACTTATCAATAAAATGTGTTTTACGAATCTGAACATTCTTATTTGAATAGAGAATGTATGAGGTTGCTCCGTTTTGGTCTCTACCTGCTCTTCCAATTTCTTGATAATACTGTTCAATTGATTCGGGTAACATAAAATGAATGACAACACGAATATTCGGAATGTCTATTCCCATTCCAAAAGCATTGGTTGCAAAAACTAAATTCGTTGAACCATCTCTGTATTTGGAAATTATTTCTTGCCTCTCAGAACTCGACATATCTCCATGAAAAGACAATGCCGAAAGACCTTTTTGATTCGCAATCTCACACAAATCTTCTACACCGCCTTTGTGATATTTCCGATATAAATAAACTAAAACCTTTTCATCTTTGTGGTCATCAATTATTTCCCAAAGTCGCTCACGTTTTTCATCTTCATTAGAAAGTTTTTCAACCTTCAAATCAATATCAAATCTTAACAATACATCGTCTTTCAGAATAGATTTTTTATCAATTTTAAAGTCGTTCGTTATGTCAATTAGCTCTCTTGGGTTAATAGTTGCCGTTAAACCTAAAATCGTAGGCCATTGTTCAGAAAAAACGGAGTTTAAAAATACAGGAATATGTTTGTAAAATGGTCTGAAATCAAAACCCCATTGACTGATACAATGTACTTCGTCTATAACTACTAATTTAATTTTGTCCTTTTGTAACAAAATACAATGCTCAAAAAAGCCATCAGTAGCCATCCTTTCTGGACTTGCAAAAATGAAATCAGGATTAGTTTCTCCATTTGCAAACATTTTTAATTGTTTAATTTGCTCCGATGCACCCATACCACCGTGAATAGCTAAAACATTACAGCCGGAGGCTGTAAGTTTTTCAGCTTGTTCATCAATCAATGCAATTAGCGGCGAAACGACTAAACAAGTTCCTTTAAAAGCTTTTGCGGCAACCCAATAAATCAATGATTTACCACCGCCCGTTGGCATTACTGCTAATGTTGAGCCATGAGTAATTACATTATTAATAACTTTCTCTTGAAATGGTTTTAAGGAAAAACTACTTGCGAATGCAGGAAATTCCTTGTTAAATACTGCAACTGCATTAGTAGTCATAATGATAGTTTTGTGAGTTTTGTTTTAAAATATCAATTTCAGTTTGGTGACTTCTTGAAACGAATGATAAAAAGCCATCAACAACTACAAACCTATATTCAATTGGCAAACTAATACCTTGTAAAGCATAAAGTTCCTTTAATTTGTTGAATACTCTTAAAGCGTAAAATGCAAAAATACCATACGGATAAAAGTAATTCTGTTGTGTTGTTCCTTCTTTAGCGTTTATCATGAGAAACTGCGAATCTTCTTTGCAACCAAATTTCTTCTTGTTTGAAAGGTAGTACAAAGCCCAAACAGCTTCCCTACTTCTACTTGGAAACATTTCAGGGAAAAGCTTAAATATGAAATGACTTTTTATTCCACCGCCAATAACACCAAATGCGGTATAACTTTCTTCATCTAATGCGTAGTAATCCAAATCTTCAATGGAATCAATTTTTTCAAATTCTTTTCCATTATACCAATCATTTTTCCATTCATTTGCTAATTTGATAATATTTGAAGTTACTTCAAATAAGTGACCTGGTTGAGCATTGTTAAATGCAACACGAAATTTATCAAGTTCTTTAGCTTGCTTGTTTTGAAGTGTTTTACGAATTATGGGAATTTGATTTTTTAGAATAGTGTTTTTGAATGAATTTACATCATGTTTATATTCTTCAAGTGATTCCAGATTAAGTATATCTTGATAAGTCTGTCGTTCTTTTTCAAAATCATCAATTGTTTCTTTAAGAAGTCTCTCAAGAATAATTTTAGCGTCCTTTTTTTTGCTTTTAGGTTTCGCGGTTGAACCAAATTTCTCAGCAAGTTTCTGTGCTTCGCTATCTTGAACAGAATGCCCATTTTCTGTTTCAATATATTGCTGAAAATAAGTCGGAATAACCTGTTTTATCTCTTCCCAAACCTTGTCTATGTGGTCTTGGTCGTAACAGATTTCTTCAATATTATTTTCGTATTCAAGACAGTTTGGATAGAACATAATTTCTAATTTTAATCATTCTGTTATTGTTTGCACGGTCTTTCTTACACTTGCCAGTAACGCGTGGCCAGCAACCGCAGAAAAAGGCAGAATGAATAAGTTGATCTTCATTGTTTTCATTTTTTTGCGGGTGCTGGCATGTTAGGGACATGGCGTTATTTGCAATTCAATGGCTTATAATATTTCCTTTTCATTTTATCACTAAAAACAATTTCCCGATTATATTCTCTTAGTAATACTTTTCCTTCTCTAAAGTAAATATTCCATTCTGGGATAGATTTTATAACCCTAATTGCTTCGTTGTCAAATAGCAAATGATTTGGTGAATCTACGAATGCACTATCAATTATTCCATTCTTATTTGCACAGAATCTAACTTTTACTATGATTTCCTTGTTATCTAATTTTGGTAAAGAGGCCCAATCGATTCTGCTATAAACATAATCTTCAAACATTTCGAAATCGGAAAAATACGCGGATTCTTTTGATTTAGTATTGTCAAAATATTTTACTCCTACAAGATTTCCTTGCTCAAAATCAAATTCTTGCTCATATGGAAATATATATTCAGCGAAATTGAGGTAAAGTATTGGTTCTCCAATTTCTGCAATTATTTTACCAGTAAACCAATCTGCTTTAACTTTTTCGTTAAGGTATTTATCTTCAAATAACTTCTTAAGGTTAGCAGTTTTAAGATTGTCACCTTCAGCACAGCTCTTGATTTGTATAAGATAGAGTTGCTTATCGATGATAATCCAATCTGCTTGATATCCTCGATTGCAACCTGTTGAAGCTGGGAATTTATTGAATTTCTCGTTTTCAAAAAAGTCAGGTCGGTTTTTATTGTTTTGATATAATTGTTCTAAAGGGAAATCTCTTATTGAAACCTTCACATTATTATATGTTAAATTGTCACGTACTTGCCCACTAGCCCATAATTTTAAATTTATAGCAAGCAAAATATGTATGGAGAGAAAAACTGTAATATGTTTCATGCTCAAAATATTACGCCTTGTCCCTAACGGGTGGCATGTAAATACAGCAAAGGTCAAACATTAATTAGTAGACAATAAGTTGGTTTTGTTGTATTTACATGCATGTTAGCACAAGTGTTAAATAATTTCTTCGTAATAATTATTACTTCCTTGATCGATTGTACCTCCTAATGTTTTTAGTCTCTTTTTTAATCTGATATATTCACTACTCCGTATAGATGGAGCATGAACTTTTGTTAGGACAATTCTTCCATGAATTGCATAATTTCTAATGCTTGGTAGAATTAAATCCAGGGAGGAGTTAATCTGAGAAATTGCCTTTGAAATATTAGAACCTTTTAATTCAATTAGAAAGGCTTGATTAAAAGTCATATCTATCAGTAAAAAATCACATTTTTCTATCTGATTTCTGACGCAATTATCAATTTTATAACAATCTAACTCATTATTCCTCCGATTACATACTAAGTATCTTGATTTTCCACCGTTTTTATCAATCAGTGTATTTTTTAAATTCCTGTTATTGAATTGTAAACATCCTGGGAAGAGATTTAGGCTCATTGTTCATCGAGTTTATAGAGTTCATCAAATTCATTATTTATCTCCTGAGATGCAGTATCTATTTCTTCCACCTTTAATAAATTCAACTCTATATCAATAATGCTTTGGACATTTCCATTGACCAATGAAAATGCAGAACACTTATCAAGATCAATCCATAAATTTCTATTAATTAATTTTTGAATTTGAACTGGTTTAGTTCTCCCAAGCTTATAGGCATATAATAAGTTATTTAAGGAAGCTAGTATGTAGGGGCTATGAGTTGTTAAAATAACTTGGTTGTTATTGACATTTGACAGTAATGCAATAAGTTCCATTATTCGTTTTTGCGCGTTTGGGTAAAGGTGCGCCTCTGGTTCTTCAATAACTAAGAATACACTTCTTTTTTCAACAATTAAGAGAAAAATAATTAATAAAATCCAGATGGATTCTTGTTGACCAGAAGATGAAAAATTGAGTTTCGTGAATTTCTCATCAGAAAAGTAAATTTTCTCGCCATCTTTATCATTTTTATAAGTTCCTCTCAAAATATCCTTAACTAAGCTTTCTGTTAAATTGACTAGTTCTTTATTGATTTCGGTTTTCGTTAACAATATCATTTCGGTTACAATATCTTTAAGGCTTTTATTGAATGCGATTCGTGCATTTGATATTTTATCTGTGAAAGCCCTCATAATGTAATCCATTTTCTTTGAGTCTAATCCTTGCAAATGGTCTGAAAGAGTCGCTATCAGACTTCTACCAGCGGGTATAAACATCAATTCATGTTCATCATTGAATAATTTGTTAATTTTTAATTCCATGGATGAAATGAAAGTATTCCTAAGTGTTTCTATTTCAAATAAATCTTTTGAGGATAGAAATGCTTTATTTTTTGTGTGCACTTTTTTCGAGAATAATTCAGTATCATGTAGAATATCTCTGAAAATCTCTCGAAATTCATGGCTAAATGTTGGTGTGACGTATTTATTTACTTCTTCAAGTTTAATAGAAAGCCAGATGTTATCTGTATAGTAATATTTTAAAGACATGCTTGACAAGTGAAATGTCGGGCCCCAAAAGTCAATAAACTTATGTCGAATAATTTTCCCGAACGAACCCAATGGTTTATCAAAATCGCCACTATCGGAAACATCGATCAAAAATCGCATAAGGTCATCTTTAATGGATTTGAAAAAGAAAATGCACTTACTTATTGTACTTTTACCACTTGCTTGAGGACCAATGAAAAAGATGAAATCCTTTACATCAAGATCAACCTTATTTATTGGGCCAAAATTCCTAATCTGAATTTTTTGCATAATTTCAAGTTTTAAGTTTTATTTATAACATTTGTGCTAACGTGTTGCCTGTAAATGCCGTAAAGGTCGATCATCAGATCGTAGCTGTATTGATGGTCTTATGGCATTTACAGGCATG
This sequence comes from uncultured Ignavibacteriaceae bacterium, assembly GCA_964596145.1. Classification (GTDB taxonomy): domain Bacteria; phylum Bacteroidota; class Ignavibacteria; order Ignavibacteriales; family Ignavibacteriaceae; genus CAZHVS01. The sequence goes on along the minus strand of CAZQSR010000101.1, from coordinate 1,768 downwards.
TTACCCAACGTAATTATATATTTTCTTTCAAATTTACAAATTCCTCTTTCGCCCGGTATACCAACACGATCAATGCCAGCGTCTCATTTTTCAATTTCTCTCCCACCGTATATTTATATTCTCTCTTAAAATTGGCTGTAAACTGAAAAATGTCAAGCAATAAATCATAGATGGCTTTAAAAACCGGTAATTCATCATAGAGAGACATCTTTAAAAAAAATCGATCCCGACGAAAGTCGGGATAAATAGTCAAATTGCCAAATGGTCAAATAGCCTAATAATCCCGAAGGCAACGGACACTGAAACCCCATACCTTGCTGCCGAAGCCCCACTTTACTTCTGGACCGTTGTAACCGAGGTTACGGTACCCTGCGTCGCTGCCGTCCTCCGTCGATGTCCACCAGTAGCCGTATAAACCAACATCGTCGAAGAAACCGTTGCTGTAGCGGTAGCCACCGGGCAGACCTGAGAAGCCAAACAGGCCGGTGCCGTTGCCATTTCCAAGCCACCCGCTGGTGGTCTTCAGGTTCGTCCCGGCATCATAACCCCGGTCCCAATAAATATCCCATTCGAGGTCGCCGATTCCATACTGACTGTCCACCGCACCTTCCAGCACCTTCCACTCCTCATTGGTGGGCAGGTGCCATCCCGGCGGGCAGATGCCCTGTCCTCCATGCATTGTGGTGTATTGCATCATCTCGTTCCACTGATACAGTCCGCCATATTTGGTGCAGCTGTCGTGATTGTTGTCGTAACAGTATTTTTCCTTGATACTGTTATTGGTTTGACTTTGGCTGCCGTTTATCATGGTTCCCACATTCAGGTTCTCCTTCAGCCAGCACTGGCTGAAGATCTGGATAGTGTTGTAAACCTGTCCCTCGTATTCTACCGTTGGAGTCCCCGGGCAGGTGATGTTGGTGGCGAACTGGAAAGTGTAGGTTTCGTTTGTCGTGGGGGAATCGAGAATGCCCGATTCCTGCACCACAAGATCCGTAGCAGTGAGGGATTGTTTTAATGCCGGGTTCCCCTTTTCAATACCTGTGTAATCAAGCCTGCATGTTTTGCCGCTTATTGGTCCTTCAGTAATGATCTTTATGCTCTGTGTGATGCCATTCCACCGTGCTGTGAGGATATAGAGCCGTTCGTCACCCGGGTGGAAAATAAAGGAATATGTTCCTTCCTGAAGTTCCCGGTCAAAGATTAGTGCCACCCTGCCCCGGATATCTGCAACCGCAATGTTCACCGGTCCTTTTGATGGCAGGGTCATTGATATTACAGCCTGATCCCTGACTGGGTTTGGATAACTCTGAGACAGATGAAATTGTGATACCCGATTACTAATTGACTGCACTCCAACAGGATATTCCATTGCATACCCGATGTAAAGCAATAGATCGCCAGGTATTATCTGATAAGTAAGCGTTGTGTCAGGCCAGTAAAGCTTGACAGAATCTCCTTGTGTCCGGTTCATTACTTTAATGCTGTCGAGCCGGACATAAGCTGCGTTGTCAACGGCGGTGAAAGTCAAATCAATGGTTTGACCCGTAACGCCCGAAACAATTCCATACAACAGGTATAAAAGTAGAATTTTTGCTTTCATTCTACATCGTTTTAATCGGTTATAACTCTATGATCATTTTCATATATCTTATTCGATGTCTTGCTTTTCTGAATTATGTTGGGTAACGCCTGGCCAGCAGCCGCAGAAAAGGTAGAGTGAATGAGTTGATTTTCATTAGTTTCATTTTTGCGGCTGCTGGCTTGTTAC
>CAZQSR010000100.1:0-7981 GCA_964596145.1 uncultured Ignavibacteriaceae bacterium | reverse complement strand
GAGCTGTTTGGAACTGCAGCTATGGTTACTGAAGACATCTGGAAACTTGGTCCGCCAATAAACATAAAGTCACCAACTTTATATTGAATTCCAAATCCAACACCAAGTTCAGTATATGATGGAAGATCAACTTCTGTTGTGGTCTTATAAGTTCCGCTCATAGTTGCAAATTCAACTACTGGAACGAATGTCATTTTGCTGGTCATTCCAATGAAAGACCTTGCATTAACTCCAAGCATTGTCTGTGAAGCTTCTGTCTTGGTTCCTGTTGGAGGTTCTAATGTATAACTTGGCATTATTAATGTCAATGAAGCATCTAAATTCATATTGCTTGCAATATCAAAAATAAGTCCTGCATTAATACCAATCTGAGAAACGCTTTCTTTTGTAGAACTTCCAGTAGCTGGTTTGCTTTCATTTGAAGCTGAAACATATGCAATTCCAAGTCCGAGGGTCAGTTTATCAAAGTCCATTGCTCCCATAATTTCAAGGTTGTTTTCCATTGCGAGAGATGTAACTCCGATTGTGGATAATAAAAAGCCAGGATCTATTTGTGAAATTCCAGGATATAATGAACGGGAATCGGTACGACTTAAAATAAGTCCTACATCAAGTCCTTTGAATATCTGGAAATTAACGCCCATAAATTGCTCTGCACTGTTATCGCCAAAGCTTGGTCCAGCGTTATCACCAATATCGCCCCATAAAAAGTTATTATATTTTGAAATGAATGCAGGATTGTATTTAATATTATCGGGGTCTATTACAAACTGATTCATCCCAAGTGCTTTTACTCTTGAAAAACCACCATATCTTGTGCATTTTTCTTGAGCTGATGCAAGGGAAATTATAAGAAGTGATACTACCAATACGGAAGTAATTTTTTTGAACATTTTCTACCTCGTGTTAATGAATAAATATTTTACACTACAAACTTATTGTAAGTTTTCTTAAATGTCAAGTTGTTATTTTTATATATGTTTACAGAATTACCTAAAGATTAAGTTTAAGAACTCCATCTCCCAGCTTCCTTTTTTGCTTTATATTTTACTAAAAACTCTCCATACTTATCATTTTTCTAATTACAATTCAATATGGAGCAGTTGTAGTTGCTGGATCGCTCCATGCACCTTTCTCTTCCCCTTTTATGGCACGAACCCTGAACCAGTACTTCTTCCCTGCGTTTAATCCTCTAAAAGTGTATTTAGATGTCTTCCCCGCTGCCCCGGCATTCGTCCAGTTATCAGGAGTATCCTCTGAAATCTGAAACTCATACCCTGTAGCACTCTTAACACGCTTAAAGTTTATACATACCTCGCCTGTATTTTTTCCAATTCCTGCCTCAAGCCTTGTAACCATCCCAAGCTGTGCTTTTTCTCCCGTTTCATTTATCAAAGGAAACCCCGTAGAAAGCAAAACCACCGGATCATCGCACTTACTATTAATCTCATTTACAATTGATACATCAAGCTTTTCAAACTCCCTGTTCGCCTCATCTCTTTCCCTTACAGATTGTGTGAGAAGCTCCTTATTCCTATTCACTAAAATTTCCTTCGCCTCTAAAATCTCTATCTTTGTTCGGTATTCTGCCAAACGTCCCGCATCAATTGCTATCTGACTTCCACCTGTCAATGTTCCTAATCTCGCCCTTCCTATCTGTATCCTCTCTGAAACTGTTGTACTTCGCAAATTTGATTTCACTCTTGCCATTTTAGTATCCTTCCTTTTTGTTGATAAATTACATTTTCTTACATTTCAGTTTGTTTTTCTACTTTTCACTGTTACAAATTTATCTTTTGCATCTCCAAAACTTAATTCCGCATTTCCAAAGATTAATTTTGCATCTCCAAAATTTAATTTTGCATCTCTAAAACTTAATTTTGCGTCGATAAAATTTGATTCTGCATCTTCAAAATTTAGTTTTGCATCTCCAAAATTTGATTCTGCATTTACAAAATCTGGTTTTGCATCTGCAAAAATATAAAAAGCATCTGCAAAATTCAATTACGCATCTGCAAAAAAGAATTCTGCAGCAAGGATTTCATTCCTCACCTAAAAGAATTTCCTCCTTGCAAACAACTACCCACAAATCCCTTCCATCAACAAAAAAAAAGAAACAACTATTTGCCAAAACCCTTAATCCTTTGGCTAACTAACCCATCGCTATTCAAAATAATCCAGAAGATTTTTAGTGCATACAAATTCAATTAAAAAATTACTTACAATTTCTTAACTTAGAATAAAATTTTTAACAACTTTTTGATGACAAATGAAAAAATCTTTTTGGCTATTCAAATCTGAACCTGAAGTCTTCTCAATAGATGACTTAAAAAACTCCCCCTTACAAACAACTTGCTGGGATGGAGTCCGCAATTATCAAGCAAGAAACTTCCTTCGAGACGAAATAAAAAAAGGAGATGGCGTTCTCTTCTACCATAGCAACGCTGAACCTCTGGCTATTGTTGGCACTTGCACAGTTGTTAAAGAAGGCTACGCAGACCACACACAATTCGATAAAAATAATATTCACTACGACGAGAAAGCAAAAAAAGATAACCCGACATGGTTTATGGTTGACATTAAACTGGAAAAAATTTTCAAAAATCCCGTAACCCTTGCAGCTATTAAGATGAACCCTAAACTAAAAGACTTCCGCCTTCTTCAAAAAGGAAACCGTCTTTCAGTTTTTCCTGTTTCTAAAGATGAATGGAATGAAATCCTTAAAATGAGTAACTCTTAATGATAACAATTTTAATTATATCCTTAGCAGCAGCATTAATTGCTTATGCAATAATCAAAAAAGTTTCTGCAACAGAAAGTTCTGCAAATGATAAAAAGGAATTAATTGAACACGCACTAAAAATTCTTTACGAAACTGAAGAGAAAAAAGAAGAATGCTCAAAAGAAGCTTTAGCAAAAAGATTAAAAACAAACACTAACGAAGCAAACAAACTTATCTCTCACCTTATTGAACATAAACTTATTGAAACAATTAATGGAATCTACTGCTTAACCAAAGAAGGAAGAAATTACGCATTAAGAGTAATACGTGTTCACAGGTTATGGGAAAAATATCTTGCAGAAGAAACCAGCATCCCTGCAAAAGACTGGCACAAAATAGCAGATAAACACGAACACAAACTTACAAACAACGAAATCGATACGCTATCTGCACAACTCGGCAATCCTTTTTTAGACCCCCACGGCGACCCTATCCCCGATTCGAATGGAACAATGCCGAACATTAAAAGTATTCTCCTTAACCAGCTTGAAACAAATAACTACGGAATTATAACTCACATAGAAGATGAGCCAAAAGAAATTTACGCTCAGCTTTTTGCTCTCGGATTATATCCCGGTCAGCAAGTAAAGATAATTGAAAAAACAAACTCCAAAATAATCTTCGAAGCCGACGGAGAAGAATGTATTCTTGCACCACTTTTAGCAAATAACATCTCGGTAAAAGAAATTCCCCTTAAGGATATAACAAAATCCTTCAAGAATCTTGCTTCAATAAAACAGGGAGAGACGGCTATCGTCGAAAGAATTTCAAATTCCTTACGCGGACAGCAAAGAAGAAGACTGATGGACTTTGGAATCGTACCGGGAACAAAAATTACCAAAGAACTAATAAGCACCTTTGGCGACCCCGTCGCTTTCAAAGTCAGAGGAACAACAATCGCCTTAAGAAAAGAACAAGCAGAACAAATATTCATCAAACCACTTGAAAACCATGAATAACAATAACTGCCAAACCTGCTCTGCACACAACAAAGCCAACCTTGTTAAGCTTGGAATTGATATGTCCGAATTTGATTACGTTGTAGCACTTGCAGGAAATCCAAACACAGGCAAAAGCACTGTCTTTAACGCCTTAACAGGATTAAGACAACATACAGGAAACTGGCCCGGCAAAACAGTATCAAGAGCAGAAGGTGCTTTCTCTTTCGAAAACAAAAAGTATAAAATAGTTGACCTTCCAGGAACTTACTCACTGCTTTCAACAAGCGTTGATGAAGAAGTAGCAAGAGACTTTATACTTTTCGCTCAACCCGATGTAACCGTCATTGTAGTTGATGCCTCACGACTTGAGAGAAATCTAAACCTTGCATTACAAATCCTTGAAATAACTGACAAAGCTGTTCTCTGCGTTAATTTAATTGATGAAGCAAAAAGAAGAAAAATCGTAATTGATGAAAGAACTCTCTCAAGGGAATTAGGAATCCCCGTTGTATTAACGGCTGCAAGACAAGGAGTTGGAATAAATGAACTATTAAAAAACATTCAGGACGTTGCAGAAAGGAAATATATCTGCAAACCAAAAAGAATTTCAACCGAAAATAAAAACATTAACTCAGCAATTGAAAAAATAAACAACACAATATTAAATTTATATCCCGGTTTACCAAACTCAAGATGGGTTGCCTTACGTTTACTTGAAGGAGATCAAAGAATAATTGATGCAATAAAAAATAATGAATTTGGTGAATTAGTAAATAAGCATTAGAATTTATGTCAAACGAAGATAACCCAAAAAATAATGAAGAACTGCTAAAAACAGTAAACAGCTTACGCTGGGAAGTAGGAGAAAACTTTCACGATTCCTTAATGGAAACCATTTACAAAGAAGCCGCTTCAATAAATGACAAAGCAGTAAGCTATAAAGGCAGCAAACCGGGCTTTGATTTTGATAGAACAATTGATAAGATTGTTACAAGCCGCTGGCTCGGATTTCCAATAATGTTTCTGCTTCTGGCTCTTGTTTTCTGGTTAACAGTTGCTGGAGCAAATCTCCCATCTGAAATGATTTCCAGATTATTAATCGGTTACATTCACCCCTTTTTGAAAAATATCTTTGTATTTCTTAATTCCCCTGAATGGTTAACCGGTTTATTAGTAGATGGAGGTTACCTTGCAGGAGCCTGGGTTGTAAGTGTAATGCTTCCTCCAATGGCAATCTTCTTCCCCGTCTTCACTTTACTTGAAGATTTAGGATATTTGCCTCGTGTTGCTTTTAATATGGACAATCTTTTCAAAAAAGCTGGTGCACACGGAAAACAAGCTCTTACAATGAGCATGGGCTTTGGATGTAACGCTGCCGGAGTAGTTGCAGCAAGAATAATTGATAGTCCCCGCGAAAGATTAATTGCAATTATCACTAATAACTTTTCATTATGCAATGGAAGATGGCCAACTCAAATTTTAATTTCAACAATTTTTATAGGTGCCTCAGCACCACCACATCTGGCGGGAATAATTACAGCAGCATCAGTGGTATTTGTTGCATTACTTGGTATCTTTTTAAGTCTATTTACTTCATGGGGATTATCAAAAAGCATATTAAAAGGAGAAGCATCAGCATTTACTCTTGAGCTTCCTCCTTACCGACCACCCAGAATTGCACAAACATTATATACATCATTAATCACTCGAACTATATTTGTTCTTTGGCGTGCAATTATATTTGCTTTCCCGGCAGGAATGGTAATCTGGCTTGTTGCAAATATAAGTTTTAATAACATAAGTATTGCTGAGTATTTTATTAAGAATGTCGACCCGATTGCTGTACTATTTGGATTAAACGGTGTGATATTCCTTGCTTATGTTATTGCAATCCCTGCAAATGAAATAGTTATACCAACAATATTGATGTTAACTGTACTAACTTCAAAAATTTCAGGAATAGGAAGCGGATCAGGAGTCTTATTTGAACTTGAATCTGCAAATGCAACTGCAGAAATATTAAAAGCAGGTGGATGGACAATGTTAACTGGCATCAACCTGATGTTATTTAGCTTACTACATAATCCCTGTTCAACAACAATATATACTATCTATAAAGAAACAAAAAGTCTAAAGTGGACTGCAGTTTCTACTTTTCTACCAATTGTAATGGGATTGCTGGTTACTTTTATTATTGCACAACTCTGGAAAATTTTCTAAACGTTGAATAAATAATTCAAAAATTAAAACTTTCTTCCAATAACTTTTGCAATTGCTTTTGATTGTTTTACAAGAGTTTTTAACTGAGCAGGTAAAAGTGCTTGAGGTCCATCGGATAACGCTGTATCTGGATTATGATGAACTTCTACTAATAATCCATCTGCACCTGCGGCTATTGCCGCTCTTGCCATTGGAATTACATTTTCTCTAATTCCAGTAGCGTGCGATGGATCCGCAATTACTGGAAGATGAGATATCTTTTTAACAACAGGTATGGAAGACAAATCGAAAGTATTTCGCGACGAAGTTTCAAATGTTCTTATTCCCCTTTCACAGAGAATTACATTCATATTTCCACCAGCAAGAATATATTCAGCAGACATAAGCCATTCATCCACTCTTGCAGCAAAACCTCTTTTAAGTAAAACCGGTTTTTTCATTTTACTTACAGCCTTTAACAAAGGATAGTTTTGCATATTTCTTGAGCCAACCTGGAATATATCTGTATAGTTTTCTACAAGTTCAACCTGGCTTGATTCAATTACTTCAGTAATTACTTTTAAGTTAAACTTATCAGCAGCTTTACGAATTAAGTTGAGACCTTCTTCTCCAAGTCCCTGAAATGAATAAGGAGAAGTTCTTGGTTTGAATGCCCCACCTCTTAAAAATTTTGCTCCTGCATCTGAAACTATTTTTGCAATCTTAAAAATTTGTTCTTCATTCTCTACAGCGCAAGGACCAGCCATCAGTACAATCTCTTTACCACCAATTTTAACATCACCGACTTTAACAACTGTATCTTTTTCTTTATAATTTCTTGAGGCAAGCTGATAAGGTTCAGTAATTTTAATAACATCGCTTACTCCATCAAGCATTTTTATTTTTCTTATATCAAATTCAGGTTGTACTCCAATCGCACCAATAATTAATTTTCCCGCCCCGGTTGAACGATGAACATCAAAACCATAATCTGCCAGTTTTTTAATTACCTCAGCAACCTGTTTTTTGCTTGCATTATTTTTGAAAACTATTATCACTCAAAAGACTCCATTTAATTATGAAATTTTTTCTCTCCTGCTGTAATTGCAATATCAATATAATCATCTTTAGTGGGAACTGCACAGGAATAATTAGAACTATATGCACAGTATGGATTATATGCCAGATTGAAATCAATCGTGTAGATAAAATCCTTATCAGGATTTAATTCAAAATCAATATATCTTCCAACACCGTAAGTCTCATTATTTGTAGTTTTATCTGTAAACCAGAGAGAAAAATATTCTTCTCCACTCCGACTCACACCTTTATAAACATTCATTTTGTAATTTTTGTTTTCATAATCAAAAGAAATAAAACCATACTTAACAACCTTTCTCTCTTCCCCTTTAGTTCCAAATATTATAATGGTATCTTTTTCAGAATATTCATTTAATTTACTTTTAAACACAAATGAAGGATCAACTTCAAAATATTTCAAGGGCTCAAAATGTATTTTCCCTTTTAAATTAAAAGGTGAAGATGGATCGTTCTTCATATACGAATCTTTCTCAGCTCTTTTCATTTCTATTTCAGCAATATATTTTTTTTGCTCTTCTGTATAATTTTTCCCGCAAGAAGAAAAAACTATACAAGAGATAATTATCAGATAAATAAAAACAATTTTCAGATTCAATTTCATGTTTAATTTTCCTGGATTTTTTTCTTTAATTCACTAAGTTTATTAAGTGCATCAATAGGAGTAAGATTATTAATTTCCAGTTCTTTTATCTCATCACGAAGACTATCATCTTTTATTTCAAACATATTTATCTGATTTTCCAAACCTCTTTTCAACTTCGAAAGTTTTTCTTTTTTGATTTCGTAAGGAGTCAATTCTTTACTTTCAAGATTAGCAAGAATTTCTTTAGCTCTGTCAGTTACAAATTTTGGAAGTCCTGCCATCTGAGCAACCTGAATTCCGTAACTATGATCGGCACTTCCTTTGTTAACTTTGTGAAGGAAAATTACTTTATCATCATATTCACGAACTTCAACT
>CAZQSR010000099.1:0-7981 GCA_964596145.1 uncultured Ignavibacteriaceae bacterium | reverse complement strand
AACTCTTCGTCAAAAGAGTCATTACCCATATTTTTCAGGAAGAAAATACTTGTTGGATATTTCCAAAATTCATTTGGATAGTGATTAAAGCAATGCAAGTATTTTCGGGTTTCAGTTGAAATAATATATCCATCTTCTTTTTCAGGGTCTGTATTTGAATTGACATAAAACCAAAAATAAGCTAAAGACATTATATTATCCATAACTCCATTTTGTTTGAGTTTGGAATAATTGTCTTTGCCTTGATAAAATCTTCTTAAACCAATCTCTTTAGTTTTATCCTTTGCTTTTGCTCGTAATACATGTGAATAATATCTGAAAATATCGTCAATAGAGAGGCTTCCTTTTTTACAAATCTCTGTCAGTTCTTTCCATAGTTCTGTAAACTCTTTTCTCTCATCAGGTTTTGTGTAATTCTTATAAATCTGAGCTTTAAAAATATCAGAATCAGCCAATGGCAAACCACGGTCATTCAAAGTAGAAAAAATTGTTAATGCAGTATCTTCTGTATTGCAATTTATTGGTAGGATTATACAGCGATTAAGAATAGTAACACATAGGTCGTACCATTTAGTAGGTTTATTCATTGCATAATCATCACAAGCTTTTTTAAAGAAACCATAATTTATGGAATAATTATCTTGTGCTTTATCATTGTAGTCGCCAGTTTTTAAAATATTATGAAACACATCGTTATCTTCCTCGGTAGCAACTTCTGATAATATATGAATTTTGGTAAAATCATTTACTCTTTTTGAAATGGAATGAACATCCCAAATACAAGGACCAACTTGCATTTTAAGACCTAAAACATCATCGTCTTCAGTCATTATCTCCAGCTTTTTATAAAATGCTCTAAGTAGTAGGAATAAAGATGTAATCCTCTGTTGACCATCAATTACAATAGGGTCTTTTTTTTCTTCTCCGGCAAATACGATTGTTCCCAAAAAATAGTCTGAATCTGGTGGATCATTTTCGAAAAAACTGGCAATGTCATTCCAAAGCGTTTCGCATTTCTCTTTTTCCCATTTATAGGGTCGTTGAAAATCAGGAATAATAAATTTATTCCCCTGAATATCGCTTAAAAGCTTTCCTATTGTTTTCTTACTTACGTGTAATTCTGCCATATTTAGTTGTTTTTTGAATTAATTTTAATGACCATTTTTAAAATGGTAAATCGTTATTTTGTTCATTGGTATTTGAGCCTGTTTCCCAAAAATCAGAATCATCTTCAATTGTTTTCTTATCAGTTTTTATCGTATTATTGAACTTTTCAATTATATCATTTAATGTGTCAATAACAATTTTAATTTTCTCATCATCTATCTCTTTATTAATCTTAGCATCAATTGACATTTCTCCGTCAATTAGTTCCGCCATTACCGCAACAACTTCTGTCAAATCAATATCAGTTGAGCAATCAATAATTACTGGCTCGTTTCTTAAATTATTGACAGTGATATTTTTTTTATCAATATCAATATCCAAAACACAATTTATTTTTTCCATATTTTATTTCTTTTCTTTTTTTATTCTTTCAATGTTATACTTCTGAAATCTCTTTTCAAAAATATACTCACCACCATCCAAAATACTACAAATTTCTTTTTGGGCATTTTTATCCTCAAGTACAATTTGACGATAACTAATTTTGTTATTATTATTTTCAGCCAATACGATACACTCTGCATCTCCATAAACAACAATTGAAGGGTTATGAGTGACGAGAAATATTTGTTTCTTAAATTTCATTTTTCGAATAAGCGAAACAAGGCTATCTGCAATAAATTTATTTCCCAAATTATCCTCTGGCTGATCAATCAATATTAATTTCGTATTAGGATTATTAAGTATTATATCAAGATATTTTTCAGAATTATAACCTGGACTGTTGTTTTTTGATGTAGCACCATCAGAATATTCTAAATAATCTTTTGGGTCATCAATTTCATTAAAAATAGTACTAAGTTGTACGTTTGTTTTCTTTTTGAGGCTCTCAGTCAAATTATCATTATAATTTTTAACACTCTTTTGACCACTCACCAATTTTAATAGATTGTAGTAAAACCCCTTTTCTTTTTCAGATTTATTTATTCCGTCTAAAATCAACTCTTTAATATTATTATTTTTCTCTACTTCTAAAACTAAGCTAACATCAGTGTTTATTTTAACAGATTTATTCAAACCATAATTATAATCCTCTAGATTAGCACATTTACTTTTAAATTTATTTAATTCATTAAAATACTTTTCTATGTTTTTTATTATTTTACTTCTTTGCCTCAATGCTGCTTCTTTTTCTTGAGAATTAATATTTAGTAACTTATTCTTTTCGTTAATAATAAAACTCACAGATTCAATAAAATTTTTAGCATTCAACTTAGAACGAATCTTTTTTTCTACTATCAATATTTTCATATCAACTAGCCCTATAAAATCATTAATGATTTTAGATTCACCTTCAGTTATTTCTAATATTTTATATTTATTTAGCTTTTTAATATTTTCTGATAAATCATTTAGTAAGGTTTGGATTTCTGTAAATTCTTCTGAAACCTCAAATTTATCTTTTAACTTTTCTTCATTTATCTTTAGAATAAATTCTTTGCTTAAGATTTTTTCTATTGTTGAATTATGCAAAATATTTCTATAATAGTCTTTTACTTCAAATACGCTGTTATATCCATTGATAAAATCTTCAACAACATTTTCAAGTGCCTTTTTATGCTCGGAGAAAACTCTTTTAGTGTCATTATATTCATTTCCTTTACCAGACTCTTCAGCAAGGTCTTTTAATTCTTTTTCTTCAAAATATTTTACAATTTTCCCTTGACTAAGGAATAAAACCTCGTCTTTATTAATATTTGTTTTCTCTATAAAATCTGCATCTCTTAAGGTTTTTATTTTCTTTGATTCGTAGTCAATTTTATACTTGTTTTTTTCTTTTTGGTCTAAACTTATACCATCAATTTTATCCCCAAGTAATGTTAGTAACAGACTTTTTCCGCTTGAACGACCACCAATCATTACATTTAAATGAGGGCTGAATGAAATTTGTCCATCTTCAAGTAATAAATCCTTTTCAATATGCACACTATCAATAAAATATGTTTCTTTTCTTAAATTACTATAATCATCAGAAGAAATAATTCTAGACTCAGGGTCAATAAACGCAAGTCTTATCGTTTCATAATTTTTACTTCCTTTAACGTAATAAAATTCATGATCACCTTTATCTCCCATATGAATGCAAGGGTACTTTTCAATAAAGTGATTATCTGAGAAATCAATATATGCTAAATCTTTTTTTGACTTAAAACTTTCATTAAGCAAATTGTCAAATCCTTGATTATAAATATGAATTGCTTCCTCTTTAACTTTTTCCATTGCACTTGGCATAAGCAATATCATCTTTTGAGCTTCATGAATTTCATGCTTATAAGCTTTTACTATTCCTGTGTCTCCTCTATGTGCATGGGGTATAAAAAAGAAGTCTTCATCTCCAAAAATTTCAACAATATCCCTAATTGTTAAAACCCTTAGTTTTAAATCTGATATTTTTTTGTCTAAGTATTTTTTTTCTAAAGAATTTGAAATTAACTCTAATTTTTCTGTTGAAGGTTCACGAAAAACAAGCAATGTGTGATATCTTCTATTACCATCTTCTCTTTCTAACTCTATATCTAATTCAACACCTACTAAAAGCAATGGATCATTTTCTTCATCATATTTTGAATAATATTCTTTGTATGCATCTACATTGATTATATTGTGGTCAGTTAAAGAAAAAATCTGAACTTCATTGTATTTAAGCTTTGTTTTTAAAGTATCTATTGAAAAAGTACCTTTATAGTCTCCCTCTTTAGTTTTCTTACTAAAATCAGTATGAATATGTAAATCAACCTTTAACCATTCAGAATATTTTTTCTTCATATTATACTATTTTATATTTTTTCAAATTTCAAACTTTCCACTACCCCCTTCATCAGCACAGGACAAAGCGGTTTAATGGTATTCTTCAATTGCTCGTTTATTCGTTTACGTGTTTCCAAAGTATGATAAATCGTTACAATGGCTTCCTGAATTTTGATGTCGGGGATGGGTATTTGAATTTCCTTGAATCGTTCCCATTCTAAACTTGCTCTTACGCTACTGTCGCTAATAAACCAACCGTATCTATTAAATTCTGGGCGATAAAACCAAAGCATTAAAAATTCAGGTAATACTACTGTTTTATCAATCACTTCAAAAACCAGATATGCAGGTGAAATAATTGCAGGTTCTTCAAAAGAATACAAAACTACTCGAACAGTTTCATCTCTGCCTACTTGCATAGCACTATAGGCAAACTGTTCTTTTTGAACTATTTTATATTTTGATAAATCCGTTTCTCCTACATTTGCTTTAGATGGCATAAAAACCTTGTCAACATTGATACCGAGTAAATTTGAAATTGTGTTGTTTTTATTTCTGCTATCAACCAACTGAACCAACTCGCTTAAAGGCTGTTGGTTGTCAAAATGCTTTAACTTATCCATTGAAGCATTACAAATCAATTGCAAATCTGCCAAACTGTTTTCATAAACTTTTTGGTTTGACATTAAACCATTGTAAAGAGCAACAAATTTGCGTTGCTCGTCAATATGCGGAATTGGAATTTCAACATCACAAAATCGTTCCCATTCTAAACCACCTCTTACACTTGAATCGCAATAAGTCCAAGCCCTTCTGTCAAATTCAGGTCTTTGAAATTCCATCATCAAAAATTCGGGCAACAATTCATTTTCGTCAATTACTTCAAAAGACATATAAGCAGGTGAAACAATTGCTGGTTCGTCATTTTGATACAATGCAACTGGTAAAATTTCATCTCTGTTTACGTGCATAATATTTGTTGCAAATTGCCCTTTTCGAATGATTTTATATTTCGATAAATCCACACCTGAAGTATTGGCAACAGAAGGCATAAAGTTTTTGTAAATGTTTACCCCCAATAAATTAGTAATCGTCCAATCACTATTGCGGTTGCTAACTAATCTAATATAATCGCCAATACGCTTATAACTCATAACCCAAAGTTTTAAAAGCGTTAATTAATTGTTCTTGCGATTGCTTCTCTTCTTTCAAGAGGATTTTAAAATCCTTTTGTATGCGTTTCATTTCGGTGTCAAAATCTATTTCGCTGTCACGGTCAATAAATTCAATGTATTTACTTGGCACCAATGAAAAATCGTTTGCCTGTATTTGTTCAAAACTGGCAGAGTAGCAATATTCAGGCACATTTTTGTAAGTTTTTTTGTAATCGGTTTGTTGCCAGTTATGGTAGTTATCGGCTACTTTGGCAATTTCTTCTTCGGTTAATTCGATAAACATTTTCTCAAATTCCTGTCCCCAACGTCTTAAATCCACAAACAGTATTTCTTTTTCCCTGTTACGGTAGTTCTTTTGTTTGCCGTTTATTTCAATAGTTCTTGCCTTTTTGTTTTTGTTCAAAATCCAAAGCGTAACACTGATGTCGGTAGTGTAAAATGTATCTCTTGGAATAATTACAATGGCTTCTACCAAATTGTTTTCAATCAGCTTTCTGCGAATTTTATATTCTTCGCCTCCGCCACTCAAAGCACCATTTGCCAATATAAACCCTGCAACACCATTTTCAGAAAGCTTGGAAACCATATTCAGAATCCAACCATAATTGGCATTGCTCTTAGGCGGCACATCGTAACCTCTCCAACGTGGGTCATCAAGTAATTCATTTACGCCTCTCCAATCTTTTTGGTTAAAAGGCGGATTAGCCATAATATAATCGGCTTTCAGGTCTTTGTGTTGGTCATCACCAAATGTATCAGCATCTTTTTCACCAAGATTTGCAGAAATACCTCTTATGGCAAGATTCATCTTTGCCAGTTTGTAAGTTGTCTTGGTGTATTCCTGCCCGTAAATAGAAACTTCCTTTTTATTTCCGTGATGGCTTTCAATAAACTTCATTGATTGAACAAACATACCACCCGAACCACAACAAGGGTCGTAGATAATTCCATGATAGGGTTCTATCATTTCCGAAATTAAACTAACAATTGTTTTTGGAGTATAAAATTCTCCTTTACCCTTACCCTCTGCAATTGCAAACTTTTTTAAGAAATACTCATATACACGACCAACCAAATCTTGTTCTTTGTCTTTAAGCGTATTGATACTGTCAATTTCACTAATTAAAGAAGCAAGTTTGGTAATATCTAAACCCAAACGAGAAAAGTAATTGTCGGGTAAAGCTCCTTTTAATGCTTTGTTGTCTCTCTCTATTGTATGTAGTGCAGTGTCAATGATTAAAGCAATATCGTTTTGCCTTGCCTTTTTGACAATGTAGCCCCAACGTGAAATTTCTTCCAGAAAAAAAACATTATCCTTTGCATAAAATGCTTCCATTTCCAGATACTTTTCTTTGCCTTCGGCAATGAGCTTGGCTCTATGTTCTTCAAACTTGTCGCTGGCAAATTTCAGAAATACAAGACCTAATACAACGTGTTTATATTCGGCTGGCTCAACGCTTCCTCTAAGTTTATTAGCACTTTCCCAAAGAGCTACTTCAATGGGTTTTTCTTTTATTTCTTTTTTTGCCATGTTAAAATCTATGCTGCATTTAATAATACAATAATTTCAATACCACCAAGTAACGCTACCATCTTCATGTTTTCAGTATCAGAAACTGCCAATTCATGACTTTCTTCGTTTCTAAATAAATGCAGAATACAAGCGGCATTATACAATTTATCATTAAACAAACTCATTTCTTTTGCATACTCAATTAAGGGTTTCAATGTTATTCTCTTGAGCTTAGCAAAACGAGGTTCGTTTTGATATTTTTCTTTTAAAAGGTTTTCGATGATTTTTGCAAGATCTCTTATTGCTTTTATATCTTTTCCTTCTTGGATTTGTTCAAGCACATCTTTAAGCTCTATTGATACTTTTGGATGCTTGGATTTATATTCTTCTATCAAAGCTAACAACTGTCTTTTTACTTCAGGTGTAATTTCTTTATTGATGTTTAAATTCTCTTTCAATAAATTCAGTTTGTCATTTTGCAAGTCGGTATTTTTTAATAATAGTTTTTTGTTCCTTTCTCTTTCATCAAAGAATAGGTAAATAAAAACACCTGCCGTAATAACTAATGCTCCAATAAGTACATCTTTTCCTTTCATATTACAATTTTTTCAAAAGTATTAATTTCATTCCGCTTTTCATTGCGGGTCAGCAAGATTGCACTCTTTGACAAAGCTTTGGTTGTAGCGTTGGCTTGTGGGGCTTTGGCAATGTGTGCAATGTGTGTCGGCAGAATTTCAAAATTTTTGTGCGGTGGGTAAAAAAAATTAAAACACATTCGGGTCGGCAATGAGTGTCGGGTTATCTGTCTGTCAGTTTCGTTTTTCATTACAAGTTTAATATTTCATTTTCTATTGTCAATTTGATGTGTCGGTTGTCTTTTCTCCGCTTGTGCATAACGTTTTTCAGCTACACGCAGGCAGGGATTTTTACCACTAAGCTACCTACGATGAACTGAACTTTAAATTTACCACTTTCCAGTCTTACGAAGCACGAACCCCCTGCTTGCGTATAGGTGATGTTATGCGGTCGGCTTTCATTTTCTCTTCTTTCTCGTTAATTTGTCAAGCAAAGTTACTAAATTTGCAGTCAAGCAATTTCAATTTTTGAATTATGTATTTCAGCAGACCTTGGACTTCTATCTAAGTGATAGGCAGTCCTGAATAAATTCCAATCAATCTTTTAGGGCAAGACAATCAGTCTATGCTTTGTGTGTGCAGTCATTTTTTTTGATGGCATTGCTTTGTCGTAGTTGCTCTGTCGGGTAATACTGTCTATTCACTTCTCTGTGATTTGAATTCAAGTATTCACCTGTAAGAAGTTACTAATTGTCAAGTTTCACAAGGTTGTTGATGAAAGTTGAGATTATTTTGGTTCAAAT
>CAZQSR010000098.1:0-8020 GCA_964596145.1 uncultured Ignavibacteriaceae bacterium | reverse complement strand
ATTTCTAGTCCTGTTTTTCTCAGTACTTATCTCATTTTTCCTTTTTGGTACATATCTTGTTTTTGATGGATTCATTAACCCCGATTCACAAGTCAAAACTCTAAAACGTACCAATGCACAATTAAAAGAAAAATTCAATGCTCTTCTTGAACAATATAAAACCCTCGATCAAAGAATCTCATCATTAACTGAAAAAGATAAAGACTTAAGATTAGCAGTAAATTTAGAACCAGTTGATAGAGATAATGAATTATATGGAACAGGTGGATCACTATTTAAACCATTTGAATCTTACTCACCAAGTAGCATGTTCAGCTTTGTAGAAGAGATGGAATCATATATAAATCGTGTAGCTACACGGGTGAAATTGGAATCGAACAATTATCAGGAAATTGAGACCACATTAAAAGAGAATGAAAAACTCTATTCAGCAATACCTGCAATTAAACCAGCCGAAGGATCGATAATGGATGATTTCGGAATGAGGTATCATCCAATCTTAAAAATCAGAAGAATGCATAATGGAATTGATATAATAAATGATATCGGTACAAAAGTATATGCTCCGGGTGGTGGAGTTGTTGAATTTGTTGGTAGGAGAGGGGGATTAGGACTTACCTTAGAAATTAATCATGGTTATGGATACAAAACAATTTACGGTCACCTTAGTCAAATAAGTGTAAAACAAGGTCAGGTGATCGAAAGAGGAGATTTGATTGCTCTTACTGGAAATTCTGGTACATTAACATCCGGACCCCATCTTCATTACGAAGTAAGACATAATGGAATTCCGCTTAATCCGCGCAATTTTATTTATGACGATGTAGAACTTTTTGAAATAGTCAAAAAATAAAATCATTCAGGAGAGTTAAATATGATCTGGACCGTCGAATTAGCTTCTTATTTGGATGACGCTCCTTGGCCAGCAACAAAAGAAGAATTAATAGATTATGCAGAAAGAATTGGCGCTCCTCTCGAAGTAGTTGAAAATTTACAGGAGCTTGAAGATTCTGATGAGCCATATGAATCCATTGAGGATATATGGCCAGATTATCCAAGTGACGAAGACTTCTTCTATAATGATGATGAAGAGTTTAAGTCCTAGTGATGGAATAATTCAATGAATTATTGGGAACTGATTTCCGAACAAGAAAAGGTAAAGGAAATATTAAATATTTTTTTTCTAAACAGGCGTGTTCCACACGCCTTTGTTTTTTCTGGCCCGGATGGTGTTGGTAAGTTTAATACTGCATTACAGTATTGTAAAATTCTTTATTCCTCTTTCGATCAAAAAATCCAGAATGATGCTTTAAAATTAATTTCTTCTTTACAGGAACCAGTTTTAAAATTTATTTGCCCATTACCGCGCGGACGTGGGGAAGATGCTGATTATTCATCTTTTGAGAAACTATCCAAAGATCAGCTTGAATCATATCAAGAAGAAATTCAGAAAAAAATTTCTAATCCATACCATAAAATATTTATTGAGGATGCTAATACAATTAAAATAAGTAGTATAAGAGATATTAAAAAATTTATGAGTTCTTCGTATGAGGAATTTCCATATCGATTTATAATTATTGATTATGCTCATCTTATGAATGAACAATCCCAAAATGCGCTATTAAAAAGTTTAGAAGAACCACCGGAGGGTTATTATTTCTTTCTTCTGACAAATCAAAAAGAAAAATTACTTTCAACCATCATATCGAGATGCTGGAATATTAATTTTGATCCTTTGAGCACTGAGGCCATAAAAAATATTTTAATAAATAATTTTAATATAGCCCCTGAACTGGCTTCTAAAGCAGCTCTGTTTTCCGAAGGTTCGATTCATTCTGCCATATATTTACTTAATTCTAATATAAATGGTATTCTCGAAAATATTATTTCTATTTTAAGATATTCATTCGGTGGAAGATATTATTCAGCTATCCAGGAGTTAAATAATTCACTTAATTACCAGTCAATTGAAGAAGTAAAACTCATTATCAAACTAATTAAAATATGGCTAAATGATTTGCTAAAAAAAAGATATTCTATAACTGACTATTATTTTAGCGAATTCAAAGACACTATAGATAAATTTAATGACAAATATGGAAACACTAAGGTAGATATGCTATTTAACAGGCTTTCAATTTTAGAAGAAAAATGTGAATTGAATCTGAACTTGAATGTCTTGATTTTGAACCTTATATTTGAACTGCGTGGATTGACATTAAGGAATTAAATTGTGTACCATATAGATATCTCCTTCTTAAAGAATAATTCGGCAAATATAACCGGCCCCGATCAAGAATTAAATCATCAGACTAATACCTACGAATCACTTATTGTTGGTAAAATCAATCAGCAATTGTGTAATAAAAGCGGATGTTTTTTCTGTTATTCGGAAATTGAACAGACTCTTCCAATCGATCTTAGAAGTATTGTTGAAGTTGATTGTAATGGACTTCTTAATTGCAATTTTTGCATTGTTGAAAATGGATTAATCAATAATATTTATCCGGAAGATTTTGTTATTGTTAATAACGATGATTCACTGGAAATTGCTCAGGTGAAATTAGTTGGCGAAATTGTAAGACTTAAGAGACATGCTCTTGGTTTATATGGTGAAGACCTCCCATTAATAATAAGAAAAGCAAACTCTGATGATCTGGAAAGAGTTAGAAAAAATATTCAGGATGAAGAAAGGGCAGTGCCGTTTTTTAGAAATACTGTTTCAAAATTAAATCTCAATATGAAATTAGTAAAAGTTCATTTTCAGTTTGATAAGAAAAAGCTTTTCTTCTTTTATACTGCCGATGGACGTGTAGATTTCAGGGAATTGGCAAAAGAATTAGCTTCGGAATTCAAAACGCGGATTGAATTAAGACAAATTGGCGTTCGTGATGAAGCTAAAAAATTAGGTGGAATGGGAACTTGTGGTCGTGAGTATTGCTGTAATTCTTTTTTAGTAAACTTCAAAAAAATAACAACTCATCTGGCGAATGAACAAAACTTACTTTCAAGTATGGGCAAACTTAGCGGTCCATGTAATAAGTTAAAATGTTGTCTTTCGTTTGAAGGTGAATCTTAATTATATTCCTTATTGGTAGCTTGCTCCCGATTTTTAATATTTATTACTAATTCGACGGAGTACTTATGGAAATCAAAAAAATTGCTGTCGTGGGTAGTGGCACAATGGGTAATGGCATTGCTCAGGTTTTTGCAATGTATAACTTTCAGGTTAATTTAATAGACACTAAAGAAGAATTACTTGATAAAGCTATTTCTACTATCTCTAATAACTTAGAGAGAATGATTAAAAAAGAAACTATTGATTTAGAAAAGAAAAAAAGCACTTTGAACAATATTAATAAAATCGTTGGGCATAAGAATATACCCGAAGATATCGATTTAGTTATTGAAGCTATTTATGAAAATAAAGCTGCTAAGTTATCTCTTTTTAATGAATTAAAAACTCTTATAAAAGCTGATTGTATTTATGCTTCGAATACTTCTTCTATATCAATAACAGAATTAGCAAACAGTTCATTACCTGAAAAATTTATTGGGATGCATTTTATGAACCCTGTTCCAATAATGAAATTAGTAGAAATTATAAGAGGACATTTAACCTCTGATCATACAGTACAGGTAATAAAAGACTTAACAACATCCATCGATAAGGTTCCAGTTGAAGTGAATGATTATCCTGGATTTATCTCAAATAGAATTCTTATGCCCATGATAAATGAAGCTATTTTTGCACTTTACGAAGGTGTTGCAAAAGCTGAAGAGATAGATACAATTATGAAGTTAGGGATGAATCATCCAATGGGACCATTAACGTTAGCAGATTTTATTGGTCTTGATGTTTGCTTAAATATAATGGAAGTTCTGTATATAGGTTTTAATGATCCGAAGTATAGACCTTGTCCGTTACTTAAAAAAATGGTTGCAGCTGGAAAACTTGGTAGAAAGACAGGATCGGGATTCTTCGATTATAACAAATAATCACATAATGTATATTATGTAAACTAATTAATTTTATTTTACGTTAGCAAATCTTAGAAATAAATAAAGCACAATTATAAATATGATTAGAAAATAAATAAGACTTCCCTTTCTTTTAGATCTTTTTATATTGCTTCTAAATCCAAGTTTTCGTTTTCGTGTTTCTTCTTCATCTTTGTCTGGATTGTAAAATCGTGGTTTATAATCAAAATTACGAGGTTTAATTTTTTTGAAAAACATAGTAACCTTTACTAGTTTAATAAAGCTTCAATAAATGAATCGGCATCAAATTCCATTAGATCATCAATATTTTCTCCAACACCAATAAACCTTACAGGTATTTTAAGTTCATCAACCAATTGAAAAACGATCCCGCCTTTTGCAGTACCATCTAACTTTGTAATAATAAAGCCAGTTAAATTAACATGTTTTGAAAATTCTTTTGCTTGGAGCAAACCATTCTGTCCAGTACTACCATCAATAACTAAGAAAATTTCATCTGGTCCAGTATTGTTAAATTTAGTAATAACACGCTTTATTTTTACTAATTCATCCATTAAATTCCTTTGATTGTGTAATCTTCCGGCAGTATCGATTATAACAAGGTCGGTTTTCGAATTTCTTGCTTTAATCAAAGAATCAAATACTACAGCGGAAGGATCACTTGAGGTAGAATGGAAAACTGGAACTTCTACCCTTTTAGCCCATGTTTCCAATTGTTCATTCGCAGCTGCGCGGAATTTATCAGCTGAAGTTATTAATATATTATAATTTAATGATTTATATAATTTTGCTAATTTGGCAATTGAAGTTGTTTTCCCAGTACCATTTACCCCAACAATCATTATAATTTTCGGTTTTTCATCATTAAGATGATCATTATCAGTTTGATTAGAATAATTATTCAGAATAGACTTTAAAGATTTCTTTAAGGAATTCTTAATACTTTCAAAAGATTTATCGGGGTAATTAGACAGGTCCTTTCGTATGGAATCAACAAACCTTTCAGAAATCGTGCTCCCAATGTCTGCTGAAATTAATATCTCTTCTAGTTTATCAAGAGTATCATTATCAAGAATTGTTTTGCCAGAGAAGGTTTCACTAATTTTATTTATTAGACTCGCTCTGGTTTTTTCAAGACCTTTTTTTACTTTCTCAAAACTAAAATTTTTAAGAAATTTCATTTCGTTTCCATTTCAATGCTTCATATGCACGCAAACCATATGCAATAAGAGAGACAAAACTTAGAATAATACTCAAATAAAAAAATGAATTATAAAGAAAACTAAATTTGGATGTGCCTGATATAGTTATTATAATAAAAATACCAATTGAAATTACTGTTAATTTACCAATTAGGTTTGAAGGTAAAACCCTGCCAATTTTCTTCGATATCCAGATACCACTAAAGAAAATAATAATGTCTCTTCCAACAATAATAAAAAAGTATAAAGAAATTATTTCATTCATAAGATAAAGTTTAGTAACAATTAATATGATCAATACCTTATCTGCTAACGGGTCAATAATTTTTCCAAACTCAGAAATTTTATTCGTCTTTCTTGCAACTAGCCCATCTAAAATATCACTTATGGATGCTATAAATATTAATGCAAGTACAAAATATCTATATATAAAATCATATTGAATTGCATCTAATAGGAAGTAAAATGGAATTGCTAAAAGTAATCTAAATGCGCTTATATAATTAGGAATTGTATTTGAGTCTGCGAAAATATTTTTTATTGAATTCATAGTTATTTTTTAATTGTCATAAATTTCTTTAGTAATACTATTATCTACTTTAACTGGATAATCTCCTGAGAAACAAGCTGTGCAGAAGTTATCTTTTTCATGATCCACCATCGCTTCTAACATTTCATCAATAGTTAAATATTCCAAACTATCGACCTCAAGAAATTCTTTTATTTTATTAATTTCAGCGTTGAATTTGTTAGCAATTAATTCTCCCCTGCTCGGGAAATCCATACCATAATAACAAGGATATTTGATAGGTGGTGATGAAATTCTTAAATGAATTTCTTTAGGGTTTGCTTCGCGTAATAGTCTAACTAATTGCTTAGAAGTAGTACCTCTAACAATAGAATCATCAATTAGTACAAGAGTTTTATTCTCTAAAACACCTTTAACAGTATTGAATTTTATTCTCACACCAGTTTCTCTCTCTCTTTGTCCAGGCAATATAAATGTTCTACCAATATAGTGACTTCTTATCAGCCCAATATCTAACCTTGAGGGAACACCTTGTTTGATTAACTGAGACTGATACCCAATTGCAGCAGTATTTGAACTATCAGGTACGCTTATAACAATTACCTTGTCACCATCTCGATCGCTAACAGGATGTTTTTCAGCAAGAACTTTGCCCAATTTTCTCCTAATCTTGTCAACATTAGATCCAAATACTTTACTATCAGGTCTAGAGAAATAAATGAATTCAAAAATACAATGTTTTTTGTTGATCTTATTCGGTGAGAAATTGAATGACTTTATTTTTTTGTTTTGAATAACCTCATTATCAATAATTACTAATTCTCCTGGGTCTATATCTCTTATATAGGAAGCATAATTAATATCAAATGCACAGGACTCAGAAGCAATAATGTAAGATTTATTTAATTGACCAATACAAAGTGGTCGAAATCCATGAGGGTCTCTAGCAGCAATAAGTTTATCATCTGTTAATAAAACAATACTATATGCACCTTCAATTTGATTTAATGCATCAATGATCTGATCTATTTGATTTTCATACTTACTTTTAGCAATTAAATGTAAGACTAATTCAGAATCACTTGTAGTCTGGAATATGGAACCTTCATTAACCAATCTTTCCCTAATTTGTTTAGCATTAGTTAGGTTACCATTATGAGCAATTGCAAGATTCCCTAATCGGTAGTTTACCACAAACGGTTGAATATTTTTTTCGCTATCAGCTGATCCAGTCGTAGAGTAACGATTATGACCAATCGCAGAATTACCTTTTAAAGTATCTTCAAAAAGATTCTGGGAATTAAAAACTTCTGATACTAATCCAAAATTTTTATAAAGGTTAAATACCTTTTTACCTTTACTATTCAGAGAAGATGTAACAATGCCAGCGGCTTCCTGTCCACGGTGTTGAAGTGTATGAAGACCATAATACGTTTTAATTGCAGCATCTTCAGCACCAAATATTCCAAAAACACCACAAAAACACTTTGGTTTGTCAGTCATAATATTCTAAATTTTTGGGTGACAATATAAAATATGAAAGGCACATATCAAATGTGCCTTCCCTTTAAGTCGGAACGGCGGGATTTGAACCCGCGACCCCTTGAACCCCATTCAAGTACGCTACCGGGCTGCGCTACGTTCCGCTATAAAATACTCTGTAATTGTACTAATACATTTTTTATATCTTCTAAATCTTTTTTAACAGATCGTGGTCCAGCTATCTGTTGACGGTCAACCTTTTGCTCTTCATTACTAAGATTCATAGGGTTATCACCAATGAAATCTTCTAAGATCTTTTTTGCTCCTTCAATTGTATATTTCTCTTCTCGTAACAATCTTTTTATTTGTAAAATCAGCTTAATATCTTTGTTAGTATAAATTCTATTTCCAGCTCTATTCTTTCCAGGTTTCAATTGTTCAAACTCGGTTTCCCAATATCTAAGAATATATTGTTCTAAGCCAGTTAATCTACTTACTTCGCTAATTGAATAATATAACTTCTTTAATCCAAAGTCTTTCATAGTTTTACCTTGTAATTACTTTAGGTAAAATACTTTAATCAAAATAAAATATCAAGAAATCATTAAAGTCAAAAAAAGAAAATACTATGTAATGTTATCTTGTTTTTCAGAAATGATTCTTGAAAGAATATAAACAGCTGCTACATAACTTAAGTGTTTAAAACCAGATATATAACCATCACAAACCGAAGCAGTTATGGATGTTTTTCGAAAATTCTCTCTGGCTGATAAGTTTGATAAATGAACTTCTACCTTTGGTA